>JAGTRG010000040.1 GCA_018396435.1 Candidatus Bathyarchaeota archaeon | reverse complement strand
TATGAGGAACACTATTCTCGAAAAGCGTCTGGGCAGTTGCCCCCACATCCCCAGTTTCTCTAAAAACTGCATGGAAGCTTCTCCATTCAGCCCTCGTGAGGCGCCTAATTATATTATTTAGCGTAGTCCAACTAACATCCAAGGTTCTTTGATCATACTTCGGAAAAGCTCTTCCTAAAATCATTGATATAGCCGGCTCAATTTCATCTTCGCTTAAATCTTCAAGAAACTCAGCAACAACTTCAACCATTAGATTACGTCTAGTTGTCTTCTCAAGACTTTCACAGAGATCTACAAGTAATCTAAAATCCACACTATGCCCTCTCGTGTAGGCGTTTCTCGCATAGTTATTTTTAGGGCTAAAGATTTTAATTTAAGACCAGATTTTGTCGATTTCTTCCTGCAACTCTTTCTTCCGTTTTTCATATTCCTCTATCGCTACTTCGCCAATCTTGTATCTGGCATATAAGGTATCAAGCTGTTCCTTCATCAGTCTCTCCTTTTCCTTCCTATCTTTTATCAGCGAATCTAGGAGGGCTATTGTTTCCTCAACATCAACTTTAACGCTGTCTAATACGATGTTTGAGACTTTCCCTTCCTCAACAAGTTTCTTTATGGTCTCATACGCTGACCGCATCTGATTCTCCATGTTCCTTATCTCGCTTGGAGTTTTATCGCTGAGCATCTTTTCCAGCCGCTCTAAATTAACCCTAGCACTTCTCAATATGTTCTCAAGTTCCCTCTGCTCAACCTTCAGCCTCTCAGACCTCTGTGAAAATGTGTTTAAGTCAATCTCGCCAATCTTATAGCGTACATTCAGCTCTTCAATGTTTAAGGCAACCTCATTAAGCCGTCTATCAATTTCCTCAATTCTCCTCCTTAAATCCTCAAGCCTACGAACCCTAATGTTTAAAAGTTCGCTTAACTTACCGCAGTATTCATTATAGAGTTTCAGAAAAATCCCCTCAGAGACCTCGCCGGACTGAAAGAGATTAAAGAGCGAAACCTTCCTTGTGTAAAGCGTTGAGATATTAGACATTAGACTTGATATTTCTCCCTCAAGACCAGCTGGCGCCACAGGGCTTGGCTGAATCGGCGTAGGGGGCGGAACAAGCGGCGGGGTAGGCGGCGGAGCCTCCGCAGGTTGAGGTCTCTCAAAACGTGGGGGTTGAGTAATGGATGGCAACTGTGCACCACAGTATATGCAATACCTCATTGCTGGGACTCTTCTGCCGCAATTTGGGCATCTAACACGTGCTTCATCTAAGCTGGACAAGGCTGTGTCTCCTATATATTCTTGATTTACTCGCATTTAATAAACTTTGATAATTGGCTTTAATAAAAAGTTAATTAATATGTGGAAATATCTTATTGTAGGACGGAAATGTCGAGAGAGGGTTACATATCACTTAGAAAGGTTCTAAAAGATTACCTTAATGAGCAGGGGATAACCATAAATGATTTGCTCAGCGTTATGGATGAGGATAAGGAGGGCATAATGGAGGCTCTAAGTAAAAGGGTTTACTTAACAAGCGAACAACGTAAAATTCTCGAGCGCAATCTTTCAAGCAGAAATCTGAACCTTCTTCTGTTCGTTATACAAGCCTTCTATATTCTTAATCCCTCTGGGCTCTACAAGGGCTTAACAATTGAGCCTGTTAGGGAAGATATTATGAGAGGCGATAAGGTTACTTTTGAGGGATGCAGAAGCATATTGAAGGCTTTAGGAATATCGTTAGCAACATAGATGCCTAAGTCAATAATGAATCTCCACAATATCCCCATCCATCAATGTATGTCCTGAACCAACCTTCTCACCGGGATATTTCGCGCTTGGACCCCATATGCGAGCGTACTTGAAACCCTTATACATTTCGCTATGTAGTTTTTTAGCCACCTCAAGGACGCTGGCTCCGCTCTTAACTACAAGAGGTTTCTCCGAAGGGTTCTTAGATGATGGTTCTTTAGTGTAAACCCTAATCACTTCAAGCATTCGAAATATGTTCTCGCCCAGCTTATCCAAGCCGGCATTATTTAAGCATGAAACCGCCATCAGAGGCAAATTTCTCCCCTTAAGAGCGCCCTTCAAGGTCTTGAAGTTTATTTCGGCGCTCGGGGAATCCGATTTATTGGCAACTATAATCGTTGGCTTATAAACATTGCTTGAAAAAAGCGAGTCTTCAATATTGTCCAATTTAACCTTGCCGCTTACTTTAACTAAAGCCGACGTAATTCGATAACTATTAAGCAGCCTCTTAATTTCTTCATAGGAACAGTCAACCAGAGTTCCGCCTCCTACGACTTGAATGCCCACGCCGTAAACCCGCCTAATGACTTCAACTTCACCCTCAGGTTTCTCGATAAGTATGCCGGTTTTCTCAAGCTCCGAAGATACCATGGCGAATTGTTCAAGGGCATTTTCAGACAAATCAACCATGATAATTAAACCATCGGCGTTTCGTGCCAAACTTAAAATTTGTGTGCCTTCCATCCGACCCTCTGAAGCTCCCTCCACTATTGCTGGAGCCTCAACCAGCTGAAACTGTACATCCTCATATTGTAGCATACCAGGCGTTGGTTTCTGCGTAGTAAAAGGCAGCGGGCTTATCTCCGGGCTAGCATTAGTTACAGACGCCAGTAGGCTGCTTTTGCCAACGTTAGGCGGACCGATGATTACTATTTGTCCTGCTCCCTCTTTAGGTATTGCAAACCCCGCCCTACTGCCCTTCCTCCTGGCTTTAGACTTCTCAAGTTCCCGCTCGAGCTCAGCAATTCTACGCTTAACATTTGCTAGGAGCTTGCTGGTTCCCTTATGTTTGGGGACGAGCGATATGAATTCTCGCATCAACCTTATCTTTTCAGGCGTTGAACGGCACGCTACAACCTCAGCCCATTTGGCTTTGGCTTCTGCCGGAAGATTTGTAACCATATTTCCTCTAACTGATTATATGTTAAGATCCTTTTTGTGTTTTCTCTATTCTCAAGCCATTTCCTATCCTTGAAACCCAGCCGTTTTTAGCGCCGGATGATAAGCATACGTCAACAACCCTTTTACCCACATTTTCATCCTTAATTAGCGCGATTATGCTTCCTCCCATACCTGCACCGGATATTTTGGCACCGTAAGCTCCGGCTTCCAGGGCCGCCTCACATACACGCTCAATCTCCGGCAGGCTTACATCGTAGAGATCTCTGAGCAATGCATGCTGAGCATTCATTATCTCACCTAAAAGCCTATAATTGAATTCGTTCATGGAACCTTTCTGCACCCTCTTCCACGCGTCCTCGCCTAAATTTAACATGATCTCTTTTTCATTAGCTTTCTCAAATCTAAGTATCTTAAGCGCTATCTCTGTTAATCTGTGCATTTTTAACGTGAATAAAATTCTTTTGCGTGATGTTTCATTTATAATTGACAAGTAATCTTCAATCTCATCTTCAGTTACATCTTCCCACGCTGGCTCGTTGAATCTCCATCCTAATTTGGTCTTTAAGCTCTGCGGAACAGCCGGACTTCTCATTAAGGCTTCTAGGCCTAGGTTTATATCCATCTGTCTTCTTGGATGAATGTCTCCTGTTGAATGCCTAATTCCGGAGTCCATTATGGCGAATATAAGATTTTTGAATGGAAGCTCCTCAACATTGTAGGGCGGTCTACATTCCAATTTTATTATGCCGCCGAAAGCGACACCGTACTGGTCAAGCCTGCCGCAGGGTATACCTGCCTCTATATTCTCAGCTGCAAACGATATTTCAGCAATATCTTTCCTACTTAGCCCTAAATTGAAGACGTGATTTAAGAGCTCAGTAAAAGCTACTTCAAGCGCTGCGCTGCTGGCTAATCCTGAACCTATGGGTATATCGCTTTTAACTGTAACGTTCATGCCTCTGAGCCTTTCAGCCAAATTTCTCTTAACCAGCACGTTCACAACGCCCCGTAAGTAATCGCCAAAGAACTTTCCACCATGCATCTTGTTAATGCCTACTTCGAATGAATCTACGCAGGATTCACCATATTTCTCAAGATCAAGGGACTTGATGGTGAAAACCTCATTTCCAGAAAGGCTTGCTGAAACATACAGTCTTAAGTTGATCGCCACTGGAACGACCGGCAGTCCTTTATAGTCTTGGTGCGTATTTAGAAAGTCAGCTCTTCCAGGTGAAGAAACAATAAACTGTGCGTCCATAAGCATTCTCACCTAACACGATATTATGTTTCCGGGCTTTCTCTTAATTCTTTGGCTTTTATCTCAGGGGTATAGTCAAATGTTACCGTTCCAGCCCCTGTTTCAACGCTTGCAAAATATTTTATCTTATTTTTCTCCCTGTATGGCGGGTAAAATTCTACATGGAAATGATAGTATGGGTATGGCTTATTATCCGTTGGCCTCTGATGTAGAACCATCATGTATGGAAAACTCATATTAAATAGGTTGTCGAATTTCCTCAGAATCTGCTTCAGTATTGAGGCGAAAGAATTCTTCTCATTATCGGTCAAATCTATTAACGCACTGAGATGCCTTTTTGGGTATATATGAACCCCATACGGCCAGCGTGCAAAAAATGGCAGAAAACATACAAAATCTTCATTTTCACATATTACCCGCACTACATCCTCCCTCTCTTTCTCAATTATCTTGCAAAATAGGCATTGGCCATTTCTTCGCCAGTAGCGTTTACTTGACTCCAGCTCACGCTTTATAATCGGCGGTATAAATGGAAAAGCGTATATTTGACCGTGTGGATGGTCTAATGTGACCCCGATTATTCGGCCTTTATTCTCAAATATAAAAATATATTTCACATATTCCCTTTTACCTAAATCCTCGAAGCGATCTGCCCAAAGGTCAATTACATCTCTAATATTTTCAATGCTTAAATCGGCTAACGTAGCATCATGCTTAGGCGTGTAGATTACAACCTCGCACACACCCTTTGAGGGTCTATGGCGATACAATTTATCAGACTTAACGTTGGGCAGCGGCGGATCAGCAAGTAAAGATGGAAATCTATTCGGTATGCTCAGGACAGCCCATCCTGATACTGGCACTTCCTCCGAGCCGGGGCAGAATGGGCAGAAGCCCTCTGGAAGCAGAGGGCGCTTTCCTCGTTCACCCGACACGATTATCCATTCGCGAAGTATGGGATCCCATCTAAGCTCCATGAGTCCACGCGCTCCAGGCACTATAGAAAGGAGAGGAGGAAAGGGTTAAATTTGCTTTTTGGTATTTGCTTAGAAAGAGGGAAAAACGTGATTATTCTGAAAGAATATGTTACCTTAGTCTTCTAAAAACCAAAAAAATAAAGGGAGTTTGAAGATTCAATATCTTCCGTGTTTTTCTACGGCTTTTATAATCGCCCTCATGTTTTCTATAGGGGTTTCACCCGGTATTTCAGCTACACCGGGGGCTAGTATGAAGCCACCTCCAGACATAACATCCTTCAGTAGATTCCTTACGTATTCCTCTATTTTTTCCGGCGTGCCGCTGACCATTAACGGTATTGGAAGACCGCCCATTACACAGCTGTGTCCCTCAAGTACTTTCTTGGCTTTACGGATATCTGTCTTCTCAAAATATGCAATTCCCCATCCCCTAGGCAGCTCTAGTATAGTTTCTAGGTGAGCATCATGGTAGCCCTCGAAGAAAACAAATGATTTTATGCCGTTATTGTATAGCTCAACAATAACCCTTTTCAGATAGGGCCAGTAGAATTCATTGTAGAGTTTTGGCGCCAGATACTCGTTTAGATGTAAGGGTATAAATGCTAGATTCGCTCCAGCGGGCTTAAGAGCCAATGCAACATTCAAGATTGGTTTAATCAGGGCTTCGCATGCGGACTTAACCTTATCTGGAACCCTACGAACATCAATAAGTGCACCAGTGGGCTTCCTAAGAAAATCCCCTATGAAGTCTAGAGGACAATATGCGAATGTTATTGGTAACGAGGGATAGCCAACCCTAGCTAAATCAGCGCCTAAGGCTCCAAGAAAACTGCCAAACTTAAGAGACTCCATTCCTAATCTCACTAACGCCGCCATTGCTTGCTGCGACCCCGGCGCCTCGAGGGTTCCGCAGGTCCTAGGTAGAACAGTTTTTATAATAAATTCCACCGGATCCTCAATAAGATCATCATATTCGCTGAGGCTCATGAATTCCCCGCCGATAAATTGGAATGGAATATTGTGCAGCAACTCCCTTCCAGGCCACCTAGTGTATTTGTCGTTGAGAATGTCATGCATGGGCCCGGTTAGGAAGCGTACTAGAGGTGCTATGTCGGGGTGATTAGAGAAGGCGACGCTGAAGATGAATCCTTCCGCTCCAGGCGCAAGCACAAGCATATCATGGAGGAAGTCTGAGGCGAATTTCACAGCGGATTCCCTAGTCTTATCATAGTTAAATAGGAAATCATCCACAGTTATGCCGGAGTATCTAGCCATGAACTCACCGAAGCATGAGGCGAACGATAATGGGACCCTATCAGGCTCCTTTAATTCCATTACTCTTGATAAACGCTCGGATTTCTCCCTTATTAATTCTTCAGGCATTTTGCTCATTCAGAACACCTCTTTATGCCATAACACTTATTAATTCCCTACACTTTCTTACACCGATAGTTGCTTGATCCGCCCATTCATCTGCTTCAACATACTGTTTCGCATTCTCATCCACCCGTCCACCGCCAATTATTATTTTAATCTTATCTCTTAATCCGGCTGATTTCAGCACCTCAACAGTCTTCTTCATAGATTCTATCGCCAATGTTAGCAGCCCGCTCATCCCCACAATATTTGGCTTGTATTCAATTACTGCCTCGACAAATCTTTCCGGCGGAACATCTACGCCCAAATCTATTACTTCAAATCCCGCCGCTTGGCTGAAAGCCTTGAAAATATTTTTTCCAATATCGTGGATGTCTCCTTGAACTGTGCCCAGTACTATTGTTCCAATAGGCTTAATTTCCTTTGTAACCTTCGGTAGAACGGCCTCCATAACTCTATTAAATATCTCGCCTGCGTAAACGAGTTCCGATAGGAAGTATTCGCCTCTTTCAAATCTCTCACCTATGATTTTGGTTGCACTCCTGCAAGCCTCAAGAACATCAACGGGATCTCCGCCCTCCTTAAGAAGCCTTTCAACAAGATTTAGAACTTTATCCTCCTCAAGATTGACGAAGGCGTCAACTAGTTCGTCTAACGGAGATGAGCCCATAAAACATTGCCTCCAAGAGCATTTTTAATATTCACTAGGGGTATTATAAACTTTCTTGCAGATCCTTTTTAGGAAACCCTTTTAAAGATTTTCATCATCTTTATTTCTGGCGACTTAAAATGGAAGTGTTTGAGACAATAAGAACTAGAAGAAGTATAAGAAATTATGAGGATAAGCCCGTTGAAGAGGAGAAGGTTCGAAAGGTTCTTGAAGCCGCAAGGCTTGCGCCAT
The DNA here is from genome assembly GCA_018396435.1 of Candidatus Bathyarchaeota archaeon. Classification (GTDB taxonomy): domain Archaea; phylum Thermoproteota; class Bathyarchaeia; order Bathyarchaeales; family DTEX01; genus DTEX01. The sequence goes on along the minus strand of JAGTRG010000040.1, from coordinate 4,275 downwards.
CCGCTGGCAATAGACAGCCATGGCGCTTTATTGTTATTACGGATCCGAAAGTAAAGGAGAAACTTAGGGAGGCGAAGGAAAAACGTATGCCGCCTCACATTAGGCCTCCTAGCCGCGGAGGTCCGCTTTCAGCACCGGCCATAATAATTGGTTGTGCAGTACCAAGCGATAGCTTCCCAGGAACGGACTTTTGGAAGATCGATGTTGCCATAGCCTTACAAAATCTTGTTCTTGCAGCTTGGGAGGAGGGGCTTGGAACATGCTGGATCGGCGTCTTCCATGAGGAAGAGGAAGTCAAGGAGATTTTGGGTATACCAAAAGAGGCTCGTGTAGTTGCAATGATAGCTTTAGGTTATCCAGCTGAGAGTAAGGGACCAGTAACCGACCGGAAACCGCTTGAGGAGATAGTTCGTTATAATCATTGGTAGATAACTAATCGTCCGCTTAATTTTTTATGATGTATTCATGTAACTAACACATGTTTTTCTCCAATGGAAACTTACGGGTACTGAAATATATCGGCATATTATGATAGAATAAGATGTGCCAATGAGAAAAGGATATATAAATTTAGGAATCGTCCCATTAACTATGGATGTCTCCCGATGGAAACATGTAGCCGCCGCAATAGTAATAAATTTATGTCTCGGAGCCGTGTATGCCTTCAGCATAATTATTTCGCCGTTTGAAGGGGAATTTGGCTGGAGAAGAACTGAAACAACCACAGCTTTCACGATAGCATTGTTAACATTCGCTTTATCCATGATTCCAGCTGGAAAACTTCAAGACAAAAAGGGCCCGCGGATAACTGTAGGTATAGGCAGTTTTCTACTTGGCTTAGGAATGATCCTTTCAAGCTACACGAACTCTTTATCGTGGCTGTATATGAACTACGGCTTGCTTGTAGGGCTTGGCATAGGCTTCGCATATGGAGCCCCAATAGCGGCATGCAACAAGCGGTTTCCAGACAAAAAGGGCTTGTTATTTTCACTATTATGGCTTAGCTATTGTTTCGGAACAGCAGTGGGTTTAATGACGATTGGACAGGCTAAGCAGGTGGCCGTGGAATTGGCTGGCATGATTGACCCCCAAGCGTCCATAATTGTGTCAGCCCTAGGAGGTTCAAATGCCTTAGGCAGAATCTTTTGGGGTCTACTTGGAGATAAGATTGGAAGAGAGAAAGCCCTAACAATAGATTTTCTAGCATGCTTTATGGCGCTATTAATAATGTCGGGGCTATGCTTTATTCAGCCGCTTTTTGTAATTAGCATAATGGTAATAGGCTCATGTTTTGGAGGCTTTTTAGCCATATATCCAGCTATAATTTCAGATAATTATGAAAGTAAAAATATGGGAGTAAACTATGGGATCATGTTTACTGCCTATGGCGCCGGCAGCATCCTAGGCCCCATCATGGCAAGCTATTCTAAAGACTTTCACGGTTCGTATCTGCCAGCCTTTCATATTTCAGCAGTACTTACAGCATTAGCAATGCCCCTAACATTTCCACTATTGCACGAAAAAAGCGGGAGGAGAAAAACCTGAAAATTAACTCTTTCTATTGTTTGTAATAAAAGGGAAAGGAAGATGAAAGCTGCCAAACAACTTAATTGAGCCACTACGATTAAATATTTCCACTTCAAGGTTTATGATGGAGAAGAGCTTTGAACAGAACATATCTGAAAGTGTTCTTTCAGCCAAGCCTCGAAAATTCCATCTTCGTCACGGGATTGCCATCCATAGGAAATGTTGGTGTTGCAGCAGTAAATCTATTAGCCGAGCACTCTCAAGCCAAATTGCTCGCTGAGATGTATACGCCGACCCTGCCGGATTACACAATTGTAGATGAAGAGGGATTATGCAATTTGCTAAGATATCAGATTTTAATATCAACGCTGGAAACTAACTTAGTGATGCTTATTGGTCATACGCAACCGCCTGTTGAGGATTTACCAGCCTATTATGAGGTATGCGGAGACATATTAGACTTTGCGGATAAACTTAACTGCAATTTCATCATAACATTAGATGGTTTCCCAGCTACGCATGCCCAGAGGGAGATATATGTTGCGGGGACCTCGAGCAAAATTGTTTCAGAATACGTCTCATTAGGCGCGAAACTATATTCTGGTGGAAGGATTATAGGATTATCTGGATTGCTCCTAGGTCTGGCGAAATTACGTGGGATAAACGGCATATGCCTACTGAGTCCAATTACGGATTTAATATCCGATCAGGAAGCAGCATTTAACATGTATAAGTTTTTGAGAAAAACTTTGAAGTTTACTTCTGAAAATATGATTTAAAATAAACTTTTCAGCTAAATTATGCGTTCTTATGCAGTTCTGTCTCTCTAATTTTCTGTATCTTCTCCCTAATTATCTTGTTTGCTATGTTCGGATCGGCTTTGCCCTTTGTTAGTCTCATTAATTGACCTATAAGGTAATGTATTGCTTTATCATCTACAAGTGCATCCCTAACGGCCTTTTGATTCTCAGTAAAAACTTTATTCGCTAGCTCATTAAGCAGGTCTTCATCCATTATTTTAGTAAGCCCTTTCTCCATAACTATTTCCCTTGGATCCTTTCCGGAGATGATTATTTCTGGAAGTATCTTTTTGGCTATCTTTCCGCTTATTACGCCCTCTTCAATTAAGCGTATCATGTCCACAAGTTTCTGCGGAGTTATTTTTGACTCGTAAAGTTCAATGTTGTTTTCATATAAGTAACGGAGCAGATCGCTCATCATCCAATTGCTTATCTCCTTAGGTTTATCATAAAGTTTTACGCATTCCTCAAAGAAATCTGCTAAAGATTTGGAGCTCACCAGAACTTCAGAGTCATATTTTGGCAGCCCATACATTTTCATGAATCGTTCAATTCTTTCTTCGGGAAGCTCCGGCATCTCAGCTTTCACTTCTTCAATAAAGTTCTTGCTGATTAAGATGGGTGCGAGATCCATTTCTGGAAAGTATCGGTAGTCTTGCTCCTCCTCTTTAGTTCTAAGTGAAACGGTAATTCTCCGAATTTCATCCCAATGCCTAGTCTCACGTTTGACAGTGATCCCCTTTTCAACGAGCCCCCTCTGCCTAATAATTTCAAAGCTTAATGCCCTCTCAACTTCCTTAAAGGAAGTGATATTTTTAATCTCAACCCTTGTTCCACCAGCCAATGATATATTGGCATCGCAACGCATTGAACCTTCTAAGCTTCCATCAAATATCCCCAGATGTTCAAGTATGTTCCTAAGCTTCTGAAGAAATATTCTGGCCTCCCTAGGGGATTTTAGATCCGGCTCGGTAACGATTTCCAGAAGAGCTACTCCGGAACGATTGTAATCGACAAGCGTATATGGGGATTGGTCGATTGGTCCCACATGCACAAGCCTTCCGGGATCCTCCTCAAGATGAATTCTGCTTATCCGAATCTTTTTCCGATAACCTTGATCCTCAATATACAGATATCCATTAACGGCTAATGGAGCCCCGCCTGCCCTATCATACTGGGTTATCTGAAAGTTTTTCGGCAAATCGGGATAATAATAGTTTTTCCTAAAGAATAACATTTCCTCTGAAATCTGACAGTTCAGCGCAAGCGCAGCCATAATTGCGTATTTAACAGCCTTCTTATTCAACATAGGAAGCGAACCTGGGAGCCCTAAACAAACTGGACATACAAGAGTGTTAGGCTCCTTACCCCTGTAGTCTGAGGGGCAATTGCAGAAAAGCTTAGTTTTTAAGCTTGTTATTTGCGTATGAACCTCAAGCCCTATTTTAACGCTTTCTTCAATGCTTTCCATGTTCAGATACCGCTGCAAATCGGCAACAAATCTAAATATTTCAGTAATGAGCAAATATATAAAATCATTTCTCGCTCTATTTTCAAGGTAGGAAAGAATCGTAACGCGCAGTGTGCGCATTTATGGTGATGCCTAAAATGTCCATCAAAGTGAATATTGAGTTTTTAGCTAAGGATTCTGAGAAGGCTGCTAAAAGAGGAGATCTGATAATTATTATAGATGCTTTGAGATGCTGCTCAAGCATTGTAACGGCGCTGGCAAACGGAGCTGAGGCGATAATACCGGTGAAAACTTTGAGGGAAGCCTATAGAATTCACGCTAGAAACCCGAAATATCTTTTAGCAGGTGAAAGGGGCGGACTGAAACCTCGAGGTTTCGACCTTGGAAATTCGCCTCTTGAATACACTAGCGAAAGGGTCCATGGTAAAATAATATTGCTAACCACCACGAGCGGAACAACGGCAATAACGCGCTCAA
>JAGTRG010000039.1 GCA_018396435.1 Candidatus Bathyarchaeota archaeon | reverse complement strand
TTTGGTCCCTCACCTCGGGGGCGGGCGGCCATCAAGGATTTTGTCGAAAATGTTGGTGTGAATTGGTATAATGCGTGGATGAGAAAGGAGTGCGCGGCAAAAATTGCGGAATATGTCGGGGTCAAAACCGAAAACGTCTTCGTCTGCAATGGCTCAGCAGAAACGCTTGTGGTAATAGCTGAGATATTTCTCGAGCAAGGCGATGAACTCCTCACTGTTTACCCGACCTATCGTGTACTTCTGAACTACGCGAAAGTGTACGGTTCCCACGTTGTGAAGGTCTTACATGAAAGCGACTTTAGGGCCGACCGTCTTCCTGAAAAGATCATAGGCAAGATCGGTCCTAAAACTAAGATTATTTACATGTGTAACCCGGACACATTCGCCGATCGTATACCGAAAGAAGAGATTGTCAAAGTCCTAGAGAAATCTCAGGATCCTCCAAAACCAATCGTGGTTATTGACGAGGCATATTATGACTCAGCCACCTATCCGTTTAGTAACGAAACTGTCGCGGACCTTGTTGAGAAGTATGATAATCTGATCGTAACAAGGACTTTCTCAAAGAGTTTTGCGCTTGCTGGTTTAAGGATTGGATATGCAGTCAGTTGTAAGGATAAGATTACGGCGTTTAACAAGTTCTTCTCACCCCTGGGAGTGAGCTCCATCGCCTATGTTGCCGCAATGGCTGCTTTAGACTCCTTAGATTACTATGAGGAGGTTCGGAAAAAGATAGAAGAGAATAAAGCCTACTTATCTGAAGAGCTAACCCAGATGGGAATTGAAGTCTTTCCCTCCTACACGAACTTTATAATCGCAAGGCTCCCACCAGGGCTCCTAAATGACACTCCAGGGAAGAAAGGAGTCTGGACGAGGCTTGTCGAGAAAGGAGTCCGCGTTAGAAATAAGAGTGTGATGTACCCGGACACCGACATCTGTCACGATATGATTCGGATAACGATTGGACGGAAGGAGCAGTGCGAAAGGCTTATAAAAGAACTGAAAAATATACTTAAGCACGCCCTAAAATAGGGTGAAAAAGAAAGTGGAATATTCTGGAAGAATTAGGCTAACGACAATCGCAACGGTCGTAGGTTTAATCGTTTCGATCATCGCTTGGATAGCGACAAACCCGCTCTCACCTGACTCTCCTCTAGGGATGCCTGGATGGCCGCCAGCGGTAGGCAGGCAGGCACTGATGACACTCTGGTGTCTGGCAGTATTTCTCCCTATCATGTACCTTTTCTACCTAATGTATGTGAGACACAATGAATGGCTTGTTCCACGCGGAGAGATCTATGATCCCCAGAAGGTTTACCGCGTCTGGACAACCCGTCGAGTAGTAGAAGCTGCCGTCGCATCAGGATTCTACCTCGCGATGTCTATGATCAAAATCCCGATATTCCAAGAACTTGACATGATGTACATCGCAGGAATGTTTACAGTCGCTTTCTGGGGCGCCCCCGTGGCATTCGTGATGTCGATCGTCGGCTCAACCCTTCGTTGCATCGCAGGAGGATTTCCGACTTATTTCGACATCATAACATGCGCACTTGGAGATGGTGCCTATTGGGTCAGCGCAGCGTTCCTGTGGCGAAGGTTCGTAGAGGAGGCAAAGGGAACAAAGCGCCTGGCAGGGATGGTGGGCATTATCGCGTTTATCGAAGCCGCATTCTGGGTAGTCTGGTTCGTTATCGTCAGTAGCATCGCGTGGTCATGGGATACATACGTACCATTCGTAGTCGGCGGTACAATCTCATATGCGCCAGTAATCCTGATCGGATGCATCATTGGCCTAATCGCAGCTGAGGCGGCCATACGGGCAAGTAAAAGATGAAATCCTCCACCCTCACACTTTTTTATATCTTTAAAAAACATGTAAGTTTTATTTAACGCTCATATATTCTACGTTGGTGAGGGAAGAAGGTTGGCAGAAATCCTCTCTGTTGATATAGAGAAAATATCTTATCTGACTCGCCAAGGTGAGATTACCGCTGTAAAAGAGGCAAAGTTTAAGGTTAACCGAGGCGAGTATTTGCTCATAATGGGGGAAGTAGGATCCGGGAAAACCTCTCTCCTCTACAGTCTAAACGGCGTTATCCCTGAACTCATTCCCAACTCGAGGCTTACCGGAGACATCAAATATATGGGTAAGAGTATTCGTGGAAGAGAGGTGGCCGACATCTCCAAAGATATCGGCTTGGTTTTAGAAGACCCAGACACACAGATAACCCAATTAACCGTTGAAGACGATTTAGCGTTTGGACCCGCCAACATGGGGTTGCCCCCAGAGGAAGTGCGTGAAAGAGTTGAATTCATTGTAAATCGGATAAGGCTAAGCGGCCTTAAGGAGCGAAATCCACGTAGCCTCTCTGGAGGGCAGAAACAGTGCGTCGCGATCGGCGGAGTTTTAACGTTTCTACCTAATATCGTAATCTTGGATGAGCCGATCTCCATGCTAGATCCTATCGGAAAAGATCAAGTCTTATCGCTACTTAAGGAGCTTAACAAAAAGTATGGCATAACGATTATCCTGTCAGAAAGTGGTATGGAAATCGAATCTTTCGCGGGATACGTTGATAAGATATTGATCATGAAAGATGGAGAATTGGTAAAAATGGGTCCCCCCCATGAGATACTTACAGATAGTGAAATGATGAGAAAATGTGGTCTCCGAATGCCTCAGGTCACAGAGCTTGCGGTTAGATTGGGGGGAAAAGGATTAGACCTCCCGATTACCCTCGAAGAGGCAGAAAAATATTTCAATCAAAAATTAAAAAGAGAATCGATAAGACCGGTCCAACGTAAGGTTGTCCAGATAATTCAGAAAGAGAAAAAACCCATAATCAAGGTAAAAAATCTTTACTACACCTATCCCGGCTTGGAGAAAGGGATTGAAGCACTTAGAGGGGTCTCATTCAATATTTACGAAGGAGAAATTGCCGCTCTAATTGGTCAAAATGGGTCTGGCAAATCGACCCTAGCACTACTGCTTGTCGGCATATTAAAACCCACTAACAAAGATGCGGAAATCATCGTCGATGGAATAGATCTTCAGAAAAAATACCAGTTCAAAGAGTTAATTAAGCACATCAATTACGTCTATCAAAACCCTGATGATCAGATATTCTGCGAAAAAGTGAAAGAGGAATTAGCCTACGGTCTGTTAGAACAAGGCCTAACTCCCAAGGAGATTGATGAACGAGTCGAGGAGGGATTAAAGATCTTCAATCTCAAGGAAATGGAGGACATGTACATCAGCCATCTTGACCGAGGAAGAAGGACTCACGTTGCGATTTCCTCCATCATGATCATCGATCCAAAGATCCTCATCATCGACGAGCCTACAACTGGATTAGATGAACGAGACAGCTTAGCCGTTATGGAGAAGGTAAAAGAGTTAAAAGAAAGGGGAAAAACAATCATATTCATCACACATAACATGAACCTTGTGGCGAAATACGCTGATCATGTTATAGCACTGCATGAGGGGAAAGTCTTACTCGATGGAACCTGTAAAGAGGTCTTCTCTCAATCAGAGATATTAAAGCAAAGCTACATTGCTCCTCCGCAGATCACGCAGCTTGCGCAGAAATTAATTCACTTCAATATTCCACCGGACATTACGACAGTCGACGAGATGTACCATTTTCTAATACAGCATGAGGTGTAAGTAATGGGCATTCTAGACCATCCAATGCTAGAGTATGTGCACAAAGATACATTAATGCATAGAATGAACCCCATTTCAAAAACTATATTCCTAGTCTCGCTAACGCTTTTAGCCCAGTTTTATTTCGACCCGCGATACATCCTGCCCATACTTGTATTTCTGATAATACTCGCTAAACCTATTTCGAAAATCCCGAACAGTTGGCTTCTTCCCATGTACATCATCGGAACGATGTCGGTTCTTGAAAGAGGGTATAATGCAGCCTTTATCTATGCCCCCCAATACTATAGGATATACGACCCTCAATGGATGACTAAGACGCTGCTCTACATCATCAAATTACCTGTCATCGGAGAGGCCAAAATCACGATTGGGGGCTTAATCTGGTTACTTGCTATGGGAATGCGGTACTTTACCGCGCTTTTCGCTGTCAGCGTTTTCCTCTACACCACTCGGCCTAGTGACATAATTCAGTTTCTTGCCAGGAAGAAGGTGCCAAAAACCCTCTTATATATTGTTTTCGCCGGATTTAACTTCTTCCCCATTCTACTGAGATACGCCAGAACTATCATGAATGCTCAACACCTAAGAGGCATCGAGTTCTCTAACAACCCCGCCAAGCTGATTAGAACGCTGGTTAGACTCTTCCATCCCTTAATAATCCGTTTAACAAGTCTTGCCGACACATTAACGCTCTCCGCTAGTATTCGAGGGTTCGGCTCAGGAGAATTCTCCTACTACCGAGAGATCAGATTAAGCACTGTAGACTGGGTTTTAATCATCGGCAGCCTTGTCTTCTTTGGAATAATGTTTGCCTTCCTAGTCCTCTTCAATTGGGGAACACTCTAGAACTATCAGAAGAGACGGAGGGGAAATAAATGCCTCGAATAGAGAATAGACTTTCTAATGGAGATCACATTCTAGGCATCGACATTGGAGCAGGAAGCTGTAAATCGATACTCTTCGGAAAAGACTTCACAATCAAGTCATCAGCGCAACAGGAATATCTTCATAGCAACCCCCAACCCGGGTGGGATGAGTTAGACCCAAACTATTGGTGGAGAAATGTCGCAAACACGATTAAAGAGACAATCAAGAAGTCAAACCTCCCCCCCGAATCAATAAAGTGTGTCGGAATCGCTGCAGAAACTGATGGTATAATGCCCGTCGATAGAGAAGGTAAACCTCTCAGACCCTACATCCATTGGCTCGATTCACGCTGCATACCACAACACGAACAGATACAAAAGAGATTTGATCCGGATAAGATCTATGATATAACTGGAATACCTCTTCACGTCGGATGGTGGTCGCCTCCAGCACTAAAAATGCTGTGGATCAAAGAGAATGAACCAGAAATATATTCTAGAACCCATAAATTTCTCCAAATCGGTAGCTACATTTTATATAAGCTAACTGGGAAGTTTGCGAATGATTATTCCACTGCCTCCCGAACACTCCTATTCGATATAAAAAAATTAGAATGGTCAGAAACCATCGAGGATTTATTCAATATCCCCATTAGCATGCAACCCGACCTCTACAATTCAACTGAAATTGCCGGCCAAGTTGTCGAGGAGGCGGCTAAGCTGACAGGACTGTCGACTAATACACTCGTAGTAGTAGGAGGAGGAGATACAGAATGTAGCGCGCTCGGCGCAGGAGTTATGTCTGAAGGGCAGGCTCTCATATCTATCGGAACATCCCTGATGATCGGCATCCCTAGAAGCGAGCCAACCCTGATTCCCAAAGGCCCAGATCGACGTCTGTTTGGCACTGGCTTGGTCTGCACGAGCCACGTCATCCCCAACACTTGGATCCTCGAGGTTGGATGTCTGGGAGGCGCGATGCTCAAATGGTTCAAAGAAGAATTCGGCTACACTGAAACTCAAATGGCCCAAGAACTTGGCCTCAGCCCCTATGAGCTCCTAATCCTCGAAGCAGAAAAATCGCATCCTACCCCTAATTCGCCCGTATGTGCGCTCCCGGTGGAGACGATATACAATCTAAACCTTGGACATAAGAAAAAGGATTTAATTCGCTGCATTTTAGAAGGCGTGGCTTTCGAAGCTCAAGAGGTTATCGAGGTTGCTGAAAAATACGGGAAAAAAATCGATAATCTTACAATCGTTGGGGGTGGCGCAAAGTCAGATGTCTGGCGCCAGATAATAGCCGACGTGACAGGTAAACCGGCAAAATCCCCCTTTATGACGGAGACGGCAGCCTACGGCGCTGCCATGCTTGCCAGCGTAGGTGGCGGAATATACCAAGATCTCAGAAAAATTCCATCTTTGAAGAGTTATTTTAACACGCCTAGGGAAGAATTAAACCAAACTTATCGGATACTCTTTAAAAAATATAAGCGCATATGTCATTTACTGCGATCGGATCATTAATCTAATCTGGAGGATATAATTCATCTGGAGGCTTCATACGCAAGGCTTGCCCCGTAGATAACTCGAGGATGAACCCGAATTTTGACTCCGTATCCAGATAGTAAAAACTACTATCTCCAATTTTTCCGCTCTGGAGGATTAAAACCCCCTCTTTTTTGAAATTCTCTAAAATAGTTTCAGGATTTTCAACAGCATATTTTAGGTGGTGAAGGCCTTCGCCTCGCTTATCAAGAAACTCTTGAACGATTGACTCTCCTCCAAAAGGCTGAACAAGTTCAAACGATATATCACCAATTTTCGCAATCCCAACGCGAAAAGAAGACTTGCATCGCCTCCCATGCAGAATAGTTTCAGTATTTTCAGGAGTCAAGGTCCATATCTTCCAAGGACCGATACCTAAATCCTCCCAAAGCGATTTAATCGATTTATGAAGATCCTTCACCACTAGAGCGACTTGAGAGATTTTGTCAAATCTAAAGAACATTGAGGTCACTCCCTAGCTTAGAGAGCAAACAAATATATTAAACATTTTGGTCCTGTGCAGTCGTGAGTTAGATCGACGTTGTAGTTTGGCCTTGAATTGAAATTGGTGGACGTAAGTTTTCCAAAATTGTGCGTAGAGATGCGGGTTTGTATATCTTAACAAGATGATCCGGAGCATTTTCTTGAGGCAATGAGTGTGTCAGCGCGTCCACTTATTTTTGCAAAGTTTGGAGATTTCACCCACAAGCCTTTCTATTACGTTGGACGTATAGGGTATCCTGATGTTCTTCAGTGGGAGTTTGGCGAATCTCACCATGAAGCTGGCGATTTACTTATGAAGGTGACCTTCTTTGGATAGACTTTCGATTCTCGCTCGTCTGCGAGCACTATGAGCTCCTCCGCAGTGTTCTTCATTCTTCGTCTGAGCGCTTCTTTATTGTTGTCTTCCAAGTTCTCCTTGAGGGGTTGACGAACGGAAGAAGGACGCTTTCATTTTTCTAGTACGCTTAATTTCAGCCATTTCGGGAATATTGGATTATGAAGTAATGCGATAATCAGCAGAAATCTAAAGAATCGCTTATTTTCCTCCCGCAACTTTGATCGTCTCGCCTGTTATGTGGTTTGATTCATCGCTGGCAAGGAAGACGGCAAGGCTTGCGATATCTTCAGGTTTGGCAAATTTATGCAGCGGTATGCTCCGCAATTTCTCCTCTCTGACCTGTTCTTCAGGAACCGAGCGTAGCTCTGCTACTTTTCTTATTTCCTCAGTAAGCATGTCTGTCTCAACATCTCCAGGACATATCGCGTTCACGTTTATTCTGTATGGTGCAAGCTCCTCAGCTAGGCATTCAGTAAACGCTAAGATGGCGCGCTTTGATGAACAATATGCCGAGTAGTATTTATGGCCAACAAGCCCAGCTGTTGACGAAATATTGATAATTTTACCACCCATATTTTGGGAGATCATAACTTTAGCTACCGCCTTAGAGCATAAGAACACGCCCTTAGCATTAACATCCATAACATAGTCCCATTCGCTTTCGGTCATCTCGATGACCCGGGCCACAATAAACGCTCCAGCATTATTCACCAAAATATTGATCTTCTTAAATTCTTTCAAGACTTGCGAAATCATTTTATCAATCATTTTACTGTCACGAACATCCAATTGAAAGGATAATGATTCCACCCCAAAATCCTTAATGGCTTTCGCTGCATCGTCCGCCGGGCTCCGAAAACCGGTCACCACTACATTGGCTCCCTCGCGTGCAAACGCAAAAGCGATAGCCTTTCCAATTCCTCGACTAGCCCCTGTTATAATGGCGACTTTATCTTTCAACCTCATTCTATCAATCCACAATCAAATTCTCTTATTCTTTAGATAATATGTAAAACAATTTATAATACTTGTTGATAAATTAGAGAAAGAGCGCGCGTTCACACAATATTTAAATAAAAATAGTCTGGAATACTCTTACCATCATTTATAATGAATGCCTTAGAATCTTGGGTCTTTATGATATTTAGATTAAAAAAGTATGGAAAATGGGTATTCCAGTCTTACACACTTGTTGGTCAGCTAAACACGTACAAGAAAAGTTAAATTTACAAAATCATAGTCTATATTTATAAAAATAGTGGGGAAACTTATAATGAAAAGAAATAAGGTTCTTGATAACGCGGTTCTAAGAGAGTTAAAGAGGAAGGTTATCGATGTAGCTCGAGAGATGTTCAATTGCGGCCTAGTGACGTCCACATTCGGCGTGGTGAGCGCCCGGATACCAAAAACAGATCATATACTAATCACCCCAAGTGGGTTTTGCAAGGCTAAACTCGATTCGACGAACCTCATTGTAGTCGATCTTAACGGTGAACTCGTAGAAGGAAGCCTCAAGCCCTCCGTAGAGACAACCATGCACACTTACATTCATGAGAGACGGCCTGAGCTCCAAGCCGTTCTCCACACCCATTCTCCCTTCGCCACCGCGTTTGCCGCCGCAAACCGTGAGATACCCTGCGTCTCAGCGGAACAGGCCTTCTATTTTGGAGGGAGAGTTCCTCTGGTCACGAATTATTCACTTCCAGGCACAACAGATGAGGAAGAATTGAACAGTATCGTTGGAGCCCTAAAAGATTCGAACGCTATCTTGTTAAGAAAACATGGATCTGTGGTTGTCGGGGAGACCTTGGAGAAAGCTTTAGACACTGCCATCGTGCTTGAAGATGTTGCGAAGATAGCTTTGTTCTCGATGCTTATAGCATCTCCTTCCGAATTTACTAGGAACGAATTAGATTATATGAAAGAGTTTAAGAAAACCCGGTATGGCCAAAAAAGAGCATAGGTTGATTCCAATCAAAACTGGAGTCTGACCTAGTCATGCATTGAGGATGCGGTAAGAAAAAGCTGAGATAAGGTCGGACGAGGCCATGGCAGTTCAATTCGAGCAGTATGCGTGAGAGATAGTTTTATGTAATGAAAGTGGGCGTGAAATCTGGACATCCCCCAACGCGGACGTAAGGGTAGTGAAGTATTTACAAAGATGTTAAGGAAAAACTCGCTGAAGAGGTACATTGCGTCAGAGGTGACTGACTCTTCATGATCTCCCCGCCGAGTTTTAGGTGGATTATAAGGCATCTTCCTAAGGTTTATGATCAGATAGCCCTGAGGACGGTCTCCAGCGACCTGATCAACTATAAGCTGACAAGTATATTCGCGACAGATCCGTCTAGCGGCTCCAGCTCTGGGCTATTGGACTATCGAAGTGAACATAGTATGATGAGCTCATCGAGCACTGTGACAGTCTCCAAGAGATATTCCCTCAGTTTCATGAGCCAGGAACTCTGATCGTGGGGAACCAGGATCGCCCACTCCAACCGTCCCACATTTACCTTAGGCCCAAACATGAATTCGAAGTCGTAACCTCGTCGTTCCGCAATAAACTGCGGCCCCACATTCGCCTCCTACAAGAGTTTAAAAGTCGTAGCCGTAGAAGAGGCCGGAGATACCAATTGGCAATTTCCCCGAAACTTTCTTCACTTTACAAGTTCCCTAAAAGCTTCTCCAGTTAATGATCATTCTACGCTTCCACTTGTTCTCTGGAATAGAGCCAGACAGTGTGGGAAATTTTAAACAGAGAGATTATAGAGTCTCCCGATAATGGAGCCGAAGATCCGCCCGAAGCCGCCTATGAGAGTCAGTTAACCTCTTGGAAAGATCTCATAGATCTAGAAGCTAACCCTCAATGCAAGGCGAATTTGCTTATGCTCCACTAGCCGCTTCATCAGCTCCGAGATAGACTGTTAGTCCCCTAGGTTAACTGCGATCTTCCGCTATGTGCAATCCTCTTTTATGAACCGTAGAAAGATCTGAAGCTACTCAAGTCAACCTTTTCTTAACTTTCATTTGACTAGAACTGGAATCGACAGCGCCTCCAACTCCATTCTCACTAGAGGCCTTCCAACAAACAGATTCTTGTGAAGCCCACAAGGAATAGAGGGTCCCTGCTGAACGGTTTGGAGGCTCTGAATATCTTGCCTAACTCGTCCAGGGTGTGGTACGCTCATTCTCTAGGGTGGGAGCATCATATGCACCTGAAATCTTGATCTCTACATTGATGACGCGTTAAACCTAAGCTAGAACTTTAAAGCCTTAAGAGTTGACGAAATGTAGCTGCCCGCGAATCCCCTGTCTTTAAGCTTGCCAACCATGTCTAAGAGGTGGCCTGTAAGCTCTTTATCACCTAGCTCAACCATTTCTCTAGGCGTTGTACCGAACTCAGCACAGTAAACCCCGCGCCTGCTAAGACGGACACCCGCCGTTATCTTTGAACCCCTGGCAACATTCCTGTATCAGCGGTTTACGTTATCGTCGGCAAGGAAATAACCGTACTTCGTTCTTGAACTCCCAGACGCGCTTGTGGTCATGAAGGCGTACTTGGAATCGTATATAAAGCCAGACACTTGAGAATCAGGACTCACCCAAAAATCTTGGTGGGGCCGAAGGGATTCTCATGGCTTGGAGAGGCCATTTTGAACCCTCGACTTCCGCCCATTTGAGTCTACGGGTTTCCTCCGCGCTCCTGAAGCTCTTCATCCCATTAGGTCCGCAAACCCATAGCGCCTTATACATCTGGAGCCCTTGGCGGATTTCATTTCTGTCGTCATTCCTGGCTAGACTACGGCCCCACCGTCTAATGCTTAGCCAGCGATTTTTATATTAACTTTACGTTGAACCATTTGACTCTGGTGACGTCGATTCCAGGCTTGAAGTTGTTAACCTTAAAGCTTTAGCTTAATGTCTTCGACCTCTCACGACATATAACTTGAAATAGCTTCTTGAGCTGTTAACCATGAGCGACTCCTAAATTGAGCAACTGCTAAAAGTATCTTGAGAGTTACCGGTATGCTTTTCAACTTGTTTTTAACCTTAAAGAATCTTTAAAGGCGATTAGCAAATTCGGTAAGTCCCTTTGATTGTCGAAAAGGTTAAATCGTCACTTAATAATCTTTTTCGTAGGCGGCCGAGGGGCTTGGCTTAATGGATTGAGCATCGCGCACCCTCCTTTAAGGTCGTCAAAAGCGAATCCCTTTAGGATGAAGATGGCGAATTGAAGATATCACTTCGACTATGGAAAGTCACGTCGCGAAGCCCCTGGCCTCAAATGAAAGAATTAAAAATTAATTAGATGGATAAGCTTCTTAGGATGAAGGTGAAACGCAGATGCGTAGGCCTTTAATGGTAGTCATAGTCGCCGCGGCGGTGTTATTGGTAGACTATGCTGTAGAAAGTATGACGCTGCCCATTTTCTATAGTAGGCTCCCCCATCCCATGCCTTACACTTCCAAGCCAATCGGGGCAATGCTTATTCCCGTCACCTTCCTACACCTCACCTTAGCGGTTCCCAGCCTCTTAGCCGTGCTTTACGCGGCTGAGAAGGCTGGGTATAACGTGAGGGGTCTACTTCCGAAGAGTCGGGAGGCTAAGATTCAATACGGGTTCCTCATCACCCTGTTCCTTTCAGGCATGGCGTTGTGGTGGCAGCCACTTGCCCTCTTCCCATTCATTGTTTCGGGAATGTACTTGTTGATGGCTGAAATCCGGTGAAGGAATATCCTAGGCGGATATGTTTGCAAGCGGAGACCATACAGGAGGGACAGCTTATCCTCCTATACTCTGAGGGGCGGAGATGGCTTCTTAAAGCGGGCCTCCAGTCTTTCCACACTCATAAAGGGATTGTGGACCTTGCTCAGATCGTGGGTAAAAGTTTTGGACATCGAGTGAAGAGCAGCCTAAACCACGAGTTCATCGCACTTAAACCCACCCTCCACGACCTCGTTATGAACTTGAAAAGGCCGACTCAAATAATATACCCTAAGGACGCGGGACTCATCCTCCTTAAACTTGACGTTACACCTGGCAGGAGGATTCTGGAGGTCGGCACGGGCAGCGGCGCCCTAACCGTGGTTCTGGCCAGCATGGTAAAGCCCAGCGGTCACGTATACACTTACGAAAGGCGCCGAGAGTTCGCTGAGGCCGCGAGCCGAAACCTCTCTCAAGCTGGCCTATCCGAGTATGTTACCGTAAAAAATTATGACGCGT
>JAGTRG010000004.1 GCA_018396435.1 Candidatus Bathyarchaeota archaeon | reverse complement strand
CGGGTATTCTCCTCTCTATCCATATGGTCCCATCGTCCTGGCGTCCGTCGATGAAAAATTTTAATGAGTATTGTCCTGAGCTGGCAACATCCGTTGAGCGAGTTATGCTCCACTCAATGTAATGCCCAGGATTGTTGGGGTCAAGCGGCACATCAGCATCTATAACCCAATCGCCGAACCCATCCTCAAAATCCTCCCTCATAATCTGTTCAGAGGCATTAAGCCGAAAATACCAAACGTAAAATGCGCCGGCAGCGATTACCGCCGCGAAGATGGCTATGGCGGCAATTTTCATATTCAAACCATACACCCCGACTTGCTCCTCACTGCTCATAAACATATTTCGCCCCCCAAAATATAATACTATATTCTAGAACAAACATGCAAAAGGCCTAACCATGAAATAGAACTGCTGAAGCATCCGAGTTTCTTAACGACAACTAAAAGAGAGGCGTGCTAACCTCGCATTTAGTGCTCCACTAAATCCACTGCGCAGCATATGTTCTCAGAGTTTGCTTCCTACACCCTTTTTGCTGATTAATTCAAGGATTTGCTTTTGCATCTCCTCTGGGTTTGGCACCGCTATCATCGTTGGGAAGCCCCATCCGAAGCCGTAACCATAGGGGTAACCATAATATTTCGGAACGGCACCAATTTCCTTAATAACCAGCCCGCTTACGCCGCAGATCCTCTCCCAGAAAGTTCTGCTTACCGTTATGTCAGATATCCTCTCTAATGGGACGCTTGTTATGCTGTAGCCTATCACGCCGTGCTTCCAAACTACCCGCTGATCTGTAACCCAGTAATGATACTTTTCATACATCAAATTTGTGAGAACTAACGTTAAAATGACAAATACCGCAGCCAGAACAAAATATGAGAGTGCATAAACTGTAAGCAGCGGACCTATGCCCACCGTGGAAATCGGGGGTCCGCTAATCGCTACGTATAAAACCATCGCAACCATCACATTGAACATGGCTAAGATAAAGAGCCCCGCAACGATAACCCTAACAGCAACATATCTCTTAAAATTAGGCGCTGGAGCAACATCTAAAATCAGATTTTCACCCTCAAGCAGACGCAACCCGGACATATCATCACACTAATGAAATATAATATCTCGCGTATAAAAATATGGCAAAAGCAAATTGAGATTAAAGTAAAAAGCCTAAAAACTTTGAAATAAAAATATAGGGGCACAAATCTATTGGCTATATTTTTTCATTAATAGATGCATCCAAGACCGAACTGAAAAAGGCCCCAAACATAAAGCGGAGCGCACTTGCCATACCTAGACGAATGCAAATTTTTCGGCGTCTTTTAAATTGTTAACCTTTAAATATTTTTGTGCATTTAGGGATTATTAGGCATGGTTGCATTGGAGCCTTTAAAGAGGGAGTTTCTGGATCTCCTCGATAGGGATCTGGAGTTCCGCTATGCGGTTGCAGGCTACCTTGGGCTATCAGAGATACTGAAGAGGCTTGACGCACTGGTTGAGGAGCAAGCTGGGCTTAGGGAGGAACAGATCAGACTTAGGCAGGAGCAGACAAAAATATGGAGCGAGATTGCCGGCATTCGGGAGGAGCAGACAAAAATTTGGGAGGAGATCAAGGCACTGAGGGAGGAGCAGATTAGGCTTAGAGAGGAGCAGACAAAAATTTGGGAGGAGATCAAGGCGCTAAGAGAGGAGCAGATTAGGCTTAGAGAGGAGCAGACAAAAATTTGGGAGGAGATCACAGGGCTTTTAGGCATTTAGACGCTAGGCTCTCTAGGGTTGAGCGGACGCTGGAGAAGATCACTTTGGATATTGAGGATGAGGCTAGGATTGTGGTTAAATATAGGCTTAGGGACATGGGCTGCGAGGCTGATGTCGACTCGCTAATTCTTCCAGATGTGGAGATAAATCTTTATGGGGTTTCAGATGAATTATGCATTATCGGCGAGGCTTCTGTTAGGGCTTCCTCAAGCATTATTGATGAAATTAACCGTAATATTGAGAAGTTGAGGAGCCTATATCCCGACAGGCTTAGGCCGAAAATCGTTAGGGTTATCTACACGAGCCTAGCGATGCCGGACTTGGTTGAGAGGGCTGAGAAAGAGGGCATATGGGTCTTGAAGGCAACCGGCGACATCGTTAAGCCTAGGGATTTACCGCTAGGTTGAAATTGATCCGCCCTTCGACTGGATTAATGATCTCCAGCATGCAAATTTTAAGAATTTAAAATTAGAGGAAAATCCGAAAAGTAGTCGGGTAGCCTATTATCAGCCTCAACTGGATATATCCCCCGCAAACTCTTTCTTTCATTTTTCTGTTAACAGTGATGAAGGTAAAGTTTACTATATTTTTCTAAAAAACTTTAGTTCCTCTTAAATCACAATCCTTACAACCCTAGAAATGTCGCTTCTGCGAATTCAAAGATCAAATGCGCAGAAAAACTAATAAAACATTAAAGAATACTGAAATCTACATAACCATTGAAAAAACAATATTTGGCGAGTACAACGATGAATTCACAGTGAAGGTTGCAAGAAAACTGGAGGAAATAAAGGCTTTGCTTGAAGCAGGATTCGAATACGTTTACCAAAAGGATATGATAATGTTTTTTAGGAAGCGCAAATAAAAATAAAACTACCGGGGTCGCCCGTAGATTGCCGGGGTAGCCTAGCCTGGTTTGGGCGCCAGACTCATAATCTCGCTAAAAAATAGGGTCAGATCGGCAGAACGGCTACATAAGAAATCTGGAGGTCGCGGGTTCGAATCCCGCCCCCGGCATCACGGATGAACCCACGACACTCTCACTTACTTTTCCGGAAGAATTTAAGCCCGTCTTGCGCGCAGACATAATCGAAGATAGCTTCAATAATCCAGCCGATCCCACTTGGGGTTGTAATGTTTAAGGCAATAGCGGCATTCATAATAATTTGTATGAGAAATGGACCGTAGGAAACTAAACATTTTTAAAACCACCTTATTAAATTAACTTTGCAGGAGTATCAAAATGAAAATTGAGTCAACAGTCTGTTTAAAAAATCTACGGGTGCCTTATCAGCGGTCTTATAGGCGACGCAATGGGCGGTCCGACCGATGGGATACATTATAAAGAAATAGAGGAGAAGTTTGGCAGGATTGCATGGCTAGTGGATTATGGAGGAAGACCGGTTGGTTCAGCGACTGACGACTCGGGTCTCAAGCATATGTTATGCAAGGCGATCATTAGGAAGGGTGGAAAACCGGATTGTGAAGATTGGGCAGAAGTATGGAAGGAAGACATGGATCTCCGAATGTTCATGGGGCTAGTCGCCAACTCCTTTCACAAAATATTTGTGATGGGTGTTCCGCCTAGAGAGGCAGGGCGAGGAAACCAGGTGAGTAATACTTCATGCATGTGCATCTCCCCAGTAGGCATACTAAATCCATGCGACCCTCGGCAGGCAGCTTTAGATGCTTACTATCTCAGCCAGATACTTCACTCCGACTTCCCCAGGATGGCGCAATGGCGGTTGCCGCAGCTGTTGCTGAAGCCTTTAACCCTAAAGCCACCGTTGACTCCATTATAGACGCCTCAAAGGCTTATTTGCCGAAAAGAAGCGAGGTTTTAATAGGGATAGAATACGCCATGAAATTAGCGCATTATACGAAAGATTATATTAAATTCAGAGAGCTCTATTACAAAGGCCTTGAAGCGGAAATTGGAGAACCCATAGCGGATCCCCGTCCGATCATACCGCTGGAAGCGAGGTATGGAAGCAAAAGATATACGATTGATCCTCGCGAAACAGTTCCGGTCGCATTAGCTATCTTCTGGTTAGCCGAGGGGGATCCTGTAGAGACGTTTATTAATTGTGCAAATTTTGGACGTGACTCTGACACGATTGGAAACATTGTAGGCTCTATTGCAGGCGCCTTTAAGGGTGCTGATGCTTTTCCACAAGACTGGGTTGATACGGTTCAAAAGGTTAACCAACCAGATCAAATAGAACTTTCGAGACAGCAATACTACATCATTACAAAAATGATGCAGCAAAGCGAGGAAAGGCTGCAAACGCTGAAAAATAATTTAATTGGTTAAAAGGCATTGAAAACCAAATTAGTCTATGTTTTAGTCTCCGGTTATCCGAAAGAAGAGCCAACCATACAGTATATGATCCCATAAGCATCATAAACAGCTGCTAACCCTACCGGAAAGGCTTTCATCCCCACGACTTCCTCGGGAAGTCTCTTCAACCCTTTCTTCTATGTCTCCTTAGCGGCCTTCGCTAAAAGTTCAGCTATAGTTAAAACTCCTCAAGCTGTCTCTATCTCCAAACCGATAGCGCTCGCTTCTCTAATATTTGGTCGTATTAAAGGTATTTGCGGATCAAATTCATATGGGTCTCCACCATCTTCCTGCTGTCGGAGAAATTTCCAAGGCGCCATCCTTCGAACTCCGCAGATATATAGCCGTTAAACCCGGCTTCCTTAATTATTGGGATGAGTTTGTCATAGGGGGTGTTGGGTTCCTCCCCTCTCTCATCAAAGACGTGAGCTTTAGCATGAATATGAACGGTGTATGGCATGCATTGCCTAAGCAGTTCCACCGGAGCCGCTCCCGCCACACCGGCCAAACCCTTAGTTTGCCAAACGGAGAAATCAGGTACAAGCCCAAAATATTCATCATTAATCTCCTCCGCGATCTTTAAGAAGTCTTCCGGCGGCATAGGAGCATGGATTTCTACGCCCCATATAACATTATATTTCTTCAAATCTGGTAGAACATGCTGCCACATATGTTTTATCATGTTTGTCTGCCAAGATCTATCCATCATCCCCAAGTTTTTCGGGGGCATAGGTGAGCCTCTAATTATTTTTGTTCCCAGAGTCGCCGCCTCCGGGATAAGTTTACGAAAATATTCTATGCAACCTTCTAATGTGGTGCCTATCCCCGTAACATACTCGCTTAGATAAACTGAGTAGCATGCAACCTCCATCCCGAAAGATTCAATATAATCGCGCATTTCTAGCAGGTCATAAACGCTGTGATATGGATAATTTGGAAGATGCCTATTATCAACAATCTCAATTCCCTCCGCGCCAAGGCTGGCTGCATGCTCAATGCATTCCTTGATGTTCATTCTCCGCATCATTATATTTGCTCCATAAGAATACAGGCTGACTCCAATCTTAGGTTTCCCAATCATCTGTCCGTTCACTTCTCAGATTTCAGTTAGATTTAAATAAGCTTCTTAATAAGCCTTTTCAATAAGAGGCGCATAACATGGCGGAAAAACATTTCGCATCTGAAGAGGATTTTGGGCAGTTCATGAAAGATGTTCAGCTAGTGGCAGATCTCCTTTTGCTTCCAAATAAAGAAATGGAAAACGTTGATTTGGATGGAGACGGCCAAATTGATGGGTTTCAATTTGAATTAGGCAACCCATTATACACGGCGCAGCCCCTCTCATCAATAAGGGGCTTCTCCCTCGCCATAAACGGGGAGGAAATAGACCCGGAAAAGATCACTTTCATTCTGAGGAAGAATAGAATAAATCTTAAAAGCGTTTCCACAATCCCTGAGCTATGGTGGAGGTATGGGGAGATAATCCATGTTTTCGTTGAGAAACCCGGCGGATTGAAGCCTGGAAAATACCAAGTAGAGTGCTCCCTCACTATGACCCCTGCCTTCTATACATTCTACCCGGAAAATACGGCGTTATCAACCAGGACTACCATGATAGTTAAATAAACAGTTATATATGATGATTATTCCCAGCGTTAGTAGAAAATACTGTTGAAATTGAAAATTGTCATATGCTAATATACGGTTAGTCTGCTTCGTGACTGTTTGATTTGAGGCGTGCATGTCATGAGCGTATCTGTAATTAAAGAACTGGAAGATAGGCGCCGTGGAGTTAGAAGATCCTTAAATCTTATCAAGGAGAATGTTCGCAGAAAACTGCCGGGAAGGGCGAGAATACTCATTAAACCTAACTTCGTAAGCGCATACAATCCGCCATCAGCAACACCGGTAGAGTGCGTGGATGAGATCTTAAAGTTCCTGCTGGCGCTCGCAGATCCGAAAGAAATAATAGTCTCAGAATCACCCACGATAGGAAGTTTCGGAGAAGCAGTAAGGCGATATGGATACATGGGGCTAAAGGACAAGTATAACGTTGAAATATGCGATTTAGATGAATATGGCCATGAAGAGGTTGAGATAGCGGACAGCAGAGGCTCCCCCCTCACTGTGCCCGTATCTAAACTTGCACTTGAGTCGGATTTCAGGGTTTCACCCGTGAGACCTAAGACTCACGATGTAGCAGTCGTGACGCTGACCATAAAAAACATGGTCGTTGGCTCCATAAAGAGAGGATATAGACGGCTTATCCATCAAGGATACTGGCAAATAAACTATAACATCGCCAGGATTGCCGTTAAGGTTATGCCCCACCTAGCCATCGTGGACGGCTACGAAGCTATGGAAGAAAATGGACCCGTGCATGGCAACCTAAGGAGATGGGGAGCATACTTCGCCTCAATTAATCCCGTATCCCTGGATTCAGCCGTAGCGTTCGCTATGGGCTTTAACCCAAGCGATGTGGGATACCTGTATCTTCTGTCAAAATGGGATCACGGTGAACTGAACCCGGAGAAAATAAATATTATAGGAGAAGGCATAGACGCTGTCAGAACAATATTCAAGCCTCACAGAGACTTTAGAAATCAAATCAGCTGGAAGAAGCATATGGATGCTTTAATGAAACTTCCAAAACCCTCATGATATGTTCAGCCGACTCCTAAATTCCAGATGGGTTTATCCGCAGAAACATGTACGTGGCTCTATTAATATTTATTAGAGAAGAAAACAAATGAATAATTCGTCTCTCGGTGAGGGACTCTTGACCTTGGATAACCATATTAAGATCAGATCCATTACAGCGTTTGTAGATCCGCGAGAGTTTGATCAGAACCGGAATTTTGAGGGGGAGATAGATAAATCTATCAACCTATTGGAAAGCCTAGTTAAAACGCTCAGAAACAAGGGATTAGAACCATGGACCGCGAGAATTTCATTTCCGGAAAACAGTGTATCAATATTTAAGCGCATAGTCGATAATGTAGACATCAACCGATTCCTCGCATCGCTTGGATACACAGATTTTACCCCATCAATGAGTAACATTTACCTAGATGCGGTTGAGAAAGGCTTCTATATCTCCTTCAATGGTTTGAAAGCTATAGAGAAAAACCTGGTTGGAGAGATCTCCAGGTTTATCCACAAAGCTTCATCACGTAATCCAGTATATGCTACAAGGATATCTGTTGGTTTTCATGAGGAACCCCTTCAAACACCCTACTTTCCAGATTCAACCAGCGTTAAAGGAGGAGTAGGATTATCATTCTTATACCCGAACTTCATAATGGAAAACCTAGAGCATGGTTTAACAGGGGCATTCGATGAGTTTAAAAAGGTTGTGTCAAAGGTCGCGGGTTACATAGAAGCAGAGGGCTTTAGGGTTCTCGTAGACTACAGCCTATCCCCATGGATGGAGAATAGCATCATAGATCTCCTTCAGACGATTGGGTACCCGGCTGGTCAGCCCGGGTTCAATTATGGGGTTTTATTGCTGAATAAAGAAATATGGAGAATTGCAGACAAGTATGCAGCAGGGTTTAATGAGGTTATGCTTCCATACGCTGAGGACAACGGATTGAAAAAGCTGGGTGAAAATGGATCGATAAGGGCTAAGGATCTGCTATTATATACGGCGACATGCGTATCAGGCCCAGATATGCTCGTCGTACCAGAGGATGAAGAGAAATTAGCCGGCTTCATAAAGGACGTATACTCTGTGTACACGTTTAAGAAGAGGCCTTTGGCAGCGAGATTAATTCCGGCAACAGGCAAACCTGGAGATAAAATAAATCTAGGGAAGTTCGGGGAAACCGCTTTAGTCCCCTACTAGGCATCATCCCCGTATTCTTTAACCAAATCCGCATGTTGAATTCCCCAGTTACCGGTTAAACAAAGAAAAATTCGCATGGCCGCATCTAATCTGACCTTCGTTTAAGTACCTTCCTGAAAACATATAGGCAGGTGACGGCCCAAAGCGCTACTGAGAGCACGATTAACACTTGAGATTTAACTAAGTAAAGGTAAATGGCCATATCTATGTCGCTCATTTCTGATAGGGCTTCAAGGAGCCCCGGCTCTTTAGGCCATAGGAGGAATGAGCCTGGGGGTGATGTGCGCCAAACAGGTCTATGCGACCCATCGCCTTCAAATACTCTGGACGCAACTGCGTAAGCCCTTAAGCTGTAAATGGTAAACACTATGGATAGCGCTGTTAAGGTGAACAGAATTAGCAATGTCTTCTTATCAGGCAATGTTTAAGCTTCAGGAATAAAAAGTGGAATGGGCTATAAAAATATACTCCTCATAATAATATTGTTTCATCATGAAGTGCGCTATTTTTGATTAAATCTTTATTGATGCAGCCTAAGGCTTGCCTTCCAAGTCTTTTCAATTGTCCAATCATTTTTCCATCATTTAAACTTTAAAAAATAAAATTTTTCAACGTAAATTGCAGTATTACATGTCGCTTAGTAAACTTTATGAGAATTGCCGCACGTTATAATTGTATGATTGCGGAGATTACGTTGTTCCTCAGCGGCTTCTGCATAGCTACAGTTTCAACTATGGTTGGCTTAGGAGGCGGCGTTTTCTTTGTACCTTTGCTCGTCTTAGCCTTTGGTCTTCCAACTCAGAAGGCAACCGGTATCAGCGTATTAACGATGACCTTCACTACAACTTTGGCTACTATACAATATGCAAGGCAAAAGAGAATAAACTATAAAGTGGGAATTCTACTAGACGTCTTGGACGCTCCAGGGGCGATCATCGGGGCATACTTAACTTTGCTTATAAATTCAAATTGGCTAGCCTTCATATTTGGATGCTTCCTGCTGCTGATCTCCATCCTAGTTATTAGAAAACCCTATCCCGCGCGGGAAGAGACTCTGTATGCCGATGCGTTCAGATTATCCTTTAAGGTTATTTTCTTTTCACTCATTGCAAGTTTCCTCAGCGGCGTAGTCGCCGGGATGCTTGGCGCAGGCGGCGGAACAGTTGATGAAACAGTGATGGTCTTAGCGCTAAATATGCCGGTGAAAATGAGTTCGGCAACATCGGTCTTCGGCATGGCGCTAACAAACTTCATAGCGGCAATATCACACATAGAACTCGGCAATATTGTGCCAACATACGCTGCTCCCCTAGCAGTAGGCGCAATATTTGGATCGCAGGTCGGACCGTACGTTTCAAAACATGTAAGTGAGGGGGCTCTGAGAAAGATTCTTAGCGGCGTCTTCCTAATTATCGCTGCGAGAATGATCATCATCCCATTCATTTAAAGATAATCTTGTGCTAGCGTAAGTATAAGCGCATAAAGATGGCTGAAACAGCGCATGCAAAAGATATTTTTAAATAAAAGAAAAGAGGGGGATTTTGTTTAAAACATATAAACTTTCATTCACCAACAATCTTTTTAAGCTCCTCAAGCAACTTCTTCGAGTGCTGTATGGCCTCCTCCACAAATCCGTAGCCTCTGTAAGGAGCGGCTGCCTCCTCAACTCTCGATAGATCCCCTAGTCGGTGCTTAATCTTTGCTTTATCCATCACATTTATGGCTTCACGGAGTTCCCTAAGGGCGTTAAGAAACATTTTCGCATCGTAAGAGAAATACTCGTATGGTCCAATTAACCCCTCTATCGTTTCTATCTCACGTAGCGCATTATTCACGCTCAAACTTTACACCAGCCTACGCAGATAGATATTTTGGTGGGAAAAAATAAATAATTTGCCGTGAAAAAGCACATTAATAAGCCATTTAAACCTATCGGTCTAATACATATATGTCGTGAGGGGTTAAATTCTATGAAGCCCGATATCGGAGTCTACTATGACCTTGCAGATCAAATTTCAGGAATGAACCCTCCATCGCTCTCTTATCTAGCGAGAGAATGGCCCGAGCTGGAAGCCTGGAGGACAATGGGCAGGGCGAAGGTTCTCGAGCTCCTAGCATTTAATCCGCCCAGCATGCCATTAAACGCAACTGTAGATTCAAAGCGTGAAGACGGCGACCTAGTAGTTGAGGATATATCATACGATATGCCTTATGGACCTAGGGCCAGAGGGCTGTTCATATATCCGAAAGATCGAAATGCGGATGAAAAAATGCCTGCGATAGTAGCCCTTCATGATCACGGCGGCTTTAAATATTTCGGCAAAGAGAAGATAGCGGCGATTCCGAATGAGCCACATATACTGCATGAATTTAAGAAAGGATGTTATGGGGGCAGAAGCTGGGCTACGGAGCTGGCTAAGCGCGGCTTCGCAGTATTAGCCGTAGATGCTTTCCTATTTGGAAGCCGAAGGATCCCGGTTGAATCGCTCAATGAGGAAATGCAGAAGCAATTCAAGGGGTTAGAACCCGACTCCCGAGAGTACATTGAGAAATATAACCATCTGGCTGCTGAAATGGAGCACATAATCGCTAAAACAATATTTGCCGCAGGCTCAACATGGCCTGGAATATTCACCTATGAAGATCGAAGAAGCATCGATTATCTGTTAACCAGGCCTGAGGTTGATTCTTCAAGGATCGGCTGCGGGGGGCTATCCGGAGGGGGCTTAAGAACCATCTTCTTAGCCGGGTTGGATCCTAGAATCAAATGCGCCATCTGCGTTGGGTTCATGAGCACCTTCCGTGAAATGCTTAGAAATCACATAAAATGTCACACGTGGATGCTTTATGTTCCGCATCTGTCGCGCTTCCTAGATATGCCGGACCTAATATCATTACATGCCCCGGCGCCTCTCATGGTTCAATACAACATAGACGATGAGCTTTACACGCTTGAGGGGCAGAGGAAAGCGGATCAGAAGCTAAAGCAAATATATGGGAAAATGGGTCGTTCAGATAATTACTGCGGAAAATTCTATCAGGGACCGCATAAATTTGATGTGGAAATGCAGGAAGATGCCTTCAAATGGTTTGAGAAGTGGTTAAAATAATTTATCCGAGCAGAGACATGTAAAATATCTTAAGGGTGATCTCTTTGGAGGGTTTTAGAATAGTCTTCCCCAAACCTATGAAGGTTGAAATAGAAAAGTTTCAGTTTGGCAAGCCGAAGGAAAAAGAAGTTTTAATCGAAACCGAGGTCGCATTAATAAGTACGGGAACAGAATTAACGGCCTTAACAGGCGATTTTCCGAAGCCGTCAGCATGGTCCAACTATATTAAGTATCCCTTCATACCTGGGTACTCAAGCATTGGAAGGATAGTTGAAGTTGGATATGAAGTTAAGGACTTTAACGTTGGAGATATTGTGGCTGCAACTTCACCGCATGCTACACACGCGGTTGTAATGGCTGATCAACTTGTTAAAGTTCCGGAAAACGTTAATGTTGAAAGCGCATGCTTCCACACCATAGCAGCGGGCGTCATGAACTCAGTTAGACTTGCAAAGGTTTCCCTAGGCGACGCCGTAGTTGTCGTCGGACTTGGGCTTCTAGGGCAGCTAACCGTATTGTTCTCTAGGATGGCGGGTGCGCATCCAATCATTGCCATAGACATTGCTGAAGAAAGGCTTAAAATCTCTAAAGCATCCGGCGCAACGCATATCATACGCGCCGACGATTGGAATAACGTTAGGGAGAATGTTGGAAAAATAACTAACGGTAGAATGGCTGATAAGGTCTTCGAGGTTACTGGGAACCCGAACGTTATAAATGAAGCAATAACCCTAACTAAAATTCTAGGACGATTTGTGGTCTTAAGCTCTCCAAGAGGTAGAACAAACATCGACTTTCACGATGAAGTTAATAGACCTAGCAGAATGATAATTGGAACGCATTTCACCAGCCAACCTGAGCTTGAAACGCCCTATAATCCCTGGACTAGAAAGAGAAATACTGAGCTATTCTTTGATCTTTTGTCAGCCGGACGCTTGACAATTGAACATCTGATAACGCATAGATACTTTTGGCGTGAGGCTGAAAAAGCCTATAACATGCTCCTTGAGGATAGGACGAGGGCTATAGGTGTAATTCTTAAATTTAGGGAATGATCCGCACGGGTCATTTACTCATGCTCTTTTTGCGTCAGCAGAATTAGCCCTGAGAAAAGCAACACTGCTCCAATAATCTGCATTATTGCTAGATATTCCCCAAGGATGGACCAAGCTAGGATAGCTGTGAAAAAGGGAGATGAAAGCTCTGTGAGCGCCACCTGGCTTGCCTTCACCCTCTTAAGTCCCTCATAATAAAATATGTATCCTAAACCTGCGATCATGCCGAGAAACGCTTGATAAATGGATTCTACCACGAGCTGGTTTGAAACTAACAGCAGTGGGAGAAAAACCGCTGATGCAACTAGAAATCTGTAGCCCACTATCAGCGCGCTCTCAGCAACTTTGGTTAGACGTTTGCCGGGTATAGCCGCCATCGCCCAACATAATGTTGCAAGCAAAACCACAACGTCGCCTAGGTTGCCGAATTTTAGAGCCGTAAGGTTTTCAATGCTTCTGCTGGTTATTAGAATGGCTGCGAAACCTATCATCAGCCCCCCAATAATGTCATTTCTCCATATTTTTTCATTTAGAAATATGAAGCCTAGAACTGAAACGAAAAGAGGCTGTAAATGAGCAAGCAGAGTTGCGTTTACAGCAAGAGTCCATGATAACCCGAGAAAATATGCCATTGGAGCAAGCACCGAGCCTAAAAGCCCTACAAGCAGAATGTCTCGCAGAGAAGAAACCTCGCATTTTAATGATTCCCCGCTTAATAGAACGTATATTAACGATATTATCGTTGCGAAGAATGCTTCTGAAGCTGCAATCTGCATGAAACTCAATGAGGATAACAAAATTTTCCCCAGAACCGCCTCGATAGCCCACATGGCGCCGGCTAATGTCCCAAAGAGAATTCCTGTAACCCTCTGATTCGTCATTTTGGACACCGCAAACACTTGAGATTCTATTTGATAGCGGCAATATAATATTTAAATCTTCAACATCACAATGCTTCAGGTTTAAGCATTCCGCAGAATTCTTCCACAATTTTTCAATCGCTATATGCCTTTAAATCATAGAATCAAAATTTATTCTAGTGATTAGGCATGATCCATCCTGAAAAAGTAAGACGCATTCTCTTCGTCTGCACAGCGAATATCGACCGAAGCCCAACGGCTGAAGCTCTACTTAAAAATGTAGGAGAATTTGAGGTTCAGTCCGCCGGAATCTGGTTTAATGCCCGGAGAAGGATATCTGAAAGCCTAATAGATTGGGCTGACATAATATTTGCCATGGAAGATCAGCATAAAGAAGCTATATTAAACCTGAAACCGGACGCTGAGAATAAAGTGGTGGTGCTCAAAATTCCGGACATTTATCCAAGAAACGATCCGGAGCTAATAAAAATATTGAAGGTGAAGCTCTCCGAGAGCTTGAAAATAAAATGGGAAAGAAACAACCATTCTTAGAATCGGTTTCGCATTATTCTAGCATGTTCATAACCCATAAAATGCCGTTTAGCAGATGCCTCTGGAACCATCTTTCGCTCCAAAGCTCCTTAAAGTGCCCGAAGGCCGTATAGAAAACCCTCCCCTCACCGTAATTGTGGCACCAACAAAGAGCATAATCATTATCAGGTCTTGTTCCTTTACCTAAGTCTACGGAGCTATTGTCTAGGCTTATTAGGACATGTGTTCTCTCACGCGACCAATCCCTAAAAGTGTAAACTTCCTCCTTAACCCTAAACTTATCAGGCAGATGCCTCGTCGCCGGGTGATCCCTATCCTCAACTATTACCGTGACTTCCTGGGTCCATGGGTGGCTTTTAAAGTATCCGCCAATCATCTTACCGTACTCTGGAAACTTGTAGAATGTATCCGTTGCATTGTGCACGCCTACAAAGCCCTTTCCGCCTTTAATAGCTTCGATGAAATCCGTTTTATTCTCATCGGACAATGGGAGTTCACCTGTTGTTGCGAAGAGAACAGCGTCAAACTTCTTCAAACCCTCCTGAGTTAGAAGATTACATTCATCAGTAGCAACAACATTAAATAAGCCGGATTCTAAACCTAGTCTTCTCACAACTTCCCTTGCAATCGGTAGGTAGTCGTGCTTGAAACCAGCAGAATGAGTTATCATAAGGAGATTCTTCATGGTCTTAACCTCAATCCTTTTTGTTTCCGATGGAAGTATTAATTTCTTTTTATTCATAATCATGTCTATGCCTCTGCGGATTTGATGCGATTAAAAAAGATAAAGATTAATTTTGATATAAACTCTATTTAACTTACATTATTATGCCTGACCACGTTTTTCTCTGATTTTCTTGGTTAGGGCTTCAATTTTCTCAGTTGCATCATTTAAGGAATCCATGATTTCCTTAATTTCCTGCTCGCTTAGATGCCTTTCAAGAGCGCCTCTTAGATCTGCAAGTGCCCCAATGATCCGCCCAAGAGACCTTTCAAGATCGCCTGGTCTTTCAACATGTGGCATAGGCCAGGGTGGTGGAGGAAGACCGAACATGAAAACCATCTTCCCCATCTTTTCACGCATTTTTTCATGTTCCTCGAGAAACTTCAGCCCTTGCTCAGTTATGGTGTAACGCTTCACTCCGCCCTCTCCTCTTGAAACCTCGCTGATATAACCATTGTCCTGCAACCATGCTAAAAGCGGATAGATTGAGCCTGGGCTAGGTTTCCAAGAGCCATGAGTCTCCCTCTCAATGGCCTCCATAATCTCAGATCCTGACATGGGCCTCTCCTTTAAAAGCCTAAGCACGTGATATCTCAAAAAACCCTTTGGAACGCATGCAATGTGTCTCCTAATGTTCCTCCATGGCATATGCGGCGGACCGTAGATTTCATCATGTGGAGGTAGAGGGTCAAACATATTATCGCCTTTGATATCATTTTTGATATTCAATTATATAAACTTTACCTAAATTGATCAAAAAATTAGAGTTAAGGCTTAAATCTGATAAGTTGCTTATTGCCTTTAATGGTGTGCTTCATGGTGAGCGCATCTGAATTCATCGGTAGAGATGTAATATCCGTCAAGGATTTTACACGTGAAGAAGTGGATTATTTACTGAGAATTGCCAGCGAAATGGAGCCTCTAGCCGAATCCGGCTCAGATATTCTTAGGGGTAAAATTATGGCAACGCTCTTCTTCGAACCCAGCACTAGGACCAAGCTGAGCTTTGAGGCTGCAATGTACAAGCTCGGCGGCTTAGTTATAGGATTTAGCGAGCCAGAAGCATCCTCAATGAAGAAAGGCGAGAATTTAGCTGACACAGTGCGCGTTGTCGAAAAATATGCTGACATAATAGTTCTTCGCCACCCAGCCGAAGGAGCTGCTCGTTTCGCAGCTGAATATGCGAGGATTCCCGTTATAAACGCTGGCTCAGGCGCTGAGGAGCATCCCACGCAAGCCTTCCTAGACCTATACACTATTATGAAGGAGAAAGGGCGCATAGACGGCTTAAAAGTAGCATTAATGGGCGATTTACGCTATGGCAGAACAGTCCACTCGCTCGCCTACGCATTGTCACTTTACAAAATTAAGCTATTTCTCATCTCACCTGAGCTCTTGAGGATGCGCAGAGAAGTTTTAGAGGATGTAAATGCCAGAATCGATGTGTCGGAGTACTTAGGCATCGAGGAGGTTCTACCTGAGATCGATGTTCTATATGTAACGCGCATACAGAAAGAACGGTTCCCAGATCTAGCGGAGTACACTAAAGTCAGAGGCTCATATTCGATAGATCTAAATGTTTTAAGGAGGGCGAGAAGCGATCTCATAATCCTCCACCCGCTTCCAAGGGTTGATGAAATCGCATCTGAGGTTGATTCAACACCCTTTGCTAGATATTTCCAGCAGGTTAGGAACGGTCTGGTCGTACGTATGGCGCTGCTGGCTTTAATTTTGGGCGCAGTCAAAGAGTGATGTGAACTAATGCTCTCTAAAAGAGATGTGGGCAGATCCTTCTACCTTAAAATTTCTAAGCATCTTGAGCTTAAGCGTCTAAATGCCTAAATAAGTTATGGTGAAGTCTCGGTATGGAAAGAGAAAAACGAAAATTTATTAGTCCCCTAACGCTTATCCTAATAATTGTTCTTGTCGCTATTATCTCCTTCAACGCTATTTTACTCTACACTATTTTCCGGCTTAATGAAGAACTTTCATCAATGTATAATGAGATTATTAAGCTCCAAAAATCTTATACCGATTTATCACTTCAAATATTAAGTTTACTATATGATGATTATGGAGGTGTTACTTACTTGCATGGAAATGCAACAGGCTTCTTTCATGTAGAGAAGATTTACGGAAAATTTTGGCTTATCGATCCGGAGGGCAACCTATTCATATCTAAGGGGGTTAATCATGTGGATTATTGGGGGGATGATTCCCCATCTCTTGGTTACAGCCCATACAATAGATATGTCTCTGAAAAGTATGGTTCAGCCGATAAGTGGGCCGAGGAGGCTGTCAGCAGACTTAGAAAGTGGGGGTTTAACACTATAGGCGCATGGTCAAGCAGAGAAACATATAACAAAGGCATACCCTATACAATTATCCTTAACATAGCCCTCAATGCTGGAGCAAGCTGGCTGATTGGAAACGTTGCGGATTATTTCTCACGGGAGTTTGAGGAGGCGGCTGAGAAGATCGCGAGGGAAGAATGTGCACCTAGACGGGATGATAAGTATCTGATTGGATACTTCATCGATAATGAACTTAGGTGGGCAGCTGATTGGAGGTCAAGCAACGAACTATTCGACGATTACATGCTCCTTCCGCCGGAAGCGGAGGGCAAAAAAGCCCTTGTAAAGTTTCTTAGGGAAAAATATGGAGAAATATCCTCGCTGAATAGGGCCTGGCGAACCATCTTCTCCTCATTTGATGATCTCCTTTTGGAGAGGCAGGCTCCGAAGACATCGGCCGTTGACGATGATAGGCGAGGCTTCCTAAGGATTATTGCTGAGCAATACTTCAAGTTAACCTATAATATTATTAAAAAATACGATCCCAATCATTTGATTCTTGGATGCCGATTTGCATATAAGCCGCCTAATGAGGTTCTTTATGGCTCCATTGGCTATACTGACGTTGTCTCAGTTAACTGTTATACAAACCCCTACAGCAATGATCTTGAATTGAAAATTATGGATCTAAAGGAAATTTATAGGATAACATGTTTGCCAATAATGATAACGGAGTTTTCTTTTAAAGCGATGGATTCAGGGCTTCCGAATAGTAAGGGAGCAGGCGTACCAGTCAAGACGCAGGCGGAAAGAGCAAAATATTATGAGGAGTATGTTAAAGCCATGATCAAGCAGCCCTTCATTATCGGCTATCACTGGTTCCAGTACAGCGACCAGCCTTATGAGGGAAGGTTCGATGGGGAGAACAGCAACTTTGGGCTTGTGACAATACGCGATGAGCCTTGGGAGACGCTGCTTCAAAAAGCAACCGTAGTAAATCTGGAAGCTGAACTCGCTCATCTGAGGGAGGAAGAGTAGCCTAAAAACTGCAGGTTTGAACGGTGCCCTCTTCCACCTAAAAATAAAATGTCAGATATAATTAATTCCATAAACCGGCGTGGGTAGTGGTAGAGCTCCACTTAAAAGCTTCATTATAGGCTCAATCTTCACTCGGGATCTCTCATTTTCAGGCGAATTGAAGAATAGTAATGTAAAATCCGCCGGCTCAAGAATTAAAGAATCGTCCTTTATGGATACTTTAATCTTCTCATCATAGTCCTTAACGTTAATTTCGGAGACTATTTCGGCGCCAACCTTTTCAATCAGGTAGGTTTTAGCCTTCTCAAAGAAGAGTCCGGGATTTAATATGAGCATGTTTGCCTCAGAGTCCGGGGAGGGTTCTCTTAACCCGTATTTCTCTAAAAATCTTAATAGTTCTACATCTTGAAACGGCACCGCTAGTTCAATGCGGTTAGGCTGCTCGCTTTCAAGTATATGGGCAATTAAACGTAAAATGTAGATTCTTGAACCCGCATACTCCCATATTTTCAAACGATCCATTTTTGAAAATGAAGATGCGGCGACATATGCCAATGGTTCATCATCAATCATAGCTAAGTAAATCCTGGGCTGTAAATCCTTATATTTAGGTGGTGTAATGAAAAATTTAGTGAGCATCCGAAAGTCTTCTAAACTGCGCCCATATCTGATTGGTTCCCTTTGATAGATTACAGCGATATCATTAATGTGGTTATTATTGCAAACAATTATTTCGAAATCTTCTTCAGCGGTCAACTTAATCGGTGACGCAATATTATACAAGTAAACTATCCCGGATTTGAAGCATCCAAAGCGCCTATAAAGCCCTCTATCGCCCGAAATCATAACGAAATCCATTCCGTCTTTCTTCATTTTATTTAGGGCATCCGCAAATAGGGCTGAGGCATAACCCTTTTGTCTATAACCCTCATGGGTGCATACTGATCCTATCATGCCAACGTTAAACCATGAACCGCATATTAGAAGGCGACCCTCCCATATGCCGACATGCGAAACGACACGGTTATCCTTAACAATCACCCTTAGATTGTCAAGATTATTCTTATTAAACATGTGCGGGAATGTATCGCCCATTATTGGCGGAAAACCATATGGAAGCATGAAAATCTGGTTTGCGAGATTAACTATCTCAGGGAGTTCTTCAGGTTTTGCTGCCCTAGGTCCCTCAAGCATCCCTAAGCCTCCAATGGGCTATTATCCAAATATTTTAAGAATTCTCTAAGAGCTATTATCGAACCGTATGCGATTTTTCTCCCACCGTTCATTAATACTGCTCTAATATCCTCAATACTTAGGAATTCCCCCTCGGAGATCTCCTCAGCGTTTGGCTCAATCTGTCCATCATACCTACATAGGTAGAGGACTGAGATTTCGCGTTCCTCTTCAGAGAAGCATTTGAACTTGCATATCTCCTTTAATGGAGCCTCTATGCCAAGCTCCTCCTTCATTTCTCTCTTGGCAGCTTCCTCGTAGATCTCCCCATGCTCAACGTGCCCTGTTGCTGAGCAAGCGTAATAACCCGGATAAAGCTCCTTTCTCATTGAGCGCTTCTGCAAAAATATCTCTCCCTTATCATTAATAACTATCACGTATACCGATCTGTGAATGAGCCCTTCTTGATGACATTTGCTTCTAGCAGCCCTGCCGAGAACCTCATCATTTTCATCGACAACATATAGATATTCCTCTTCAGGCTCGCCCACTGGATACATGCGCTCCTGGAAATTGAGGACATTTTTTGAGTAAAATGGTTAATAAGTCTTGCTGAAAATTATTAAAATGCCCGTTATTATCAGCTTTATCAGCCAGAGTGGTCACATATGGTGGATTGGATTTTTACGCATAGCGATGGTGATGGCATATGTTCTGGCGCGTTGGCTTTGGCTGCCAATCCCAATGCAAAGGTTTTCTTTACGCATCCCCATGGGCTTCTGGAGGATCTTGGAAATGCCGGAGAGGGCGATGACGTAATAATATGCGATATAGCCCTTCCTGAGGATAATCTTCAGATGATTCTAAATAGTTTTTCAGTGCTTAGTGATCTCGGCGGGCTCACATATATCGACCATCACCCCTTACCGGAAGGCTTATCATATAAGGATATCCCGGGAAAAGTTATCCACAGCCTAAACTCCTCAGCTTCAGAGTTAACATACATATTTTTCCATGAGAAGATCAGCCCTCTTCTAAGCAGGGTTGCAATTTATGGCGCCATAGCAGACTATCTGGATGACACGCCGGTTATATGCGATCTGCTTCACAGATGGGATAAAAGGACGTTATACTTCGAGACTGGGATCCTCGTTCAAGGGATTGAAGGGCAAAAGAGAAATCATGACTTTAAGCGCAGCGTGGTTGCTCACCTTGCCAAAAATGATCCGCCGGACACCCATCTGAAACTTCTAGAATCAGCCATTGAAAACACGCGTAGAGAAGAGGAGCTGATCAAAACTTTGAGTGAGCGTATTCATGTGTGTGGACTAGTTGCCTATGCGATTGATGTGCAATTTTCGCTTGGAAAAACGTCTACATATGTCAGGGCGCTGAGTAACTCTATTGTGGGGGTGGCTGGAGAGAGAAGGAAGGGAACAATAGACATGAGTCTGAGGGCATGTGATAGAAGCATAGATTTGAATAGCATGCTGCGCCGTATAGCGCAGAAATTGGGTGGAAGTGGAGGCGGCCATCCTTTAGCGGCTGGAGCGAGGATCCCTGAGGAAAAATTTGATGAGTTTATCAAAGAACTAAATAGGGCGCTCAAATCCAGTAAGAATTGAAATAATCGTTTTTTCTAATCATTTCCCAACTTTTATAATTAAAAGTTTCATTTTCAGAACCGGGAAGAGGATGTATTCTGCTACTTATGCTGATGACCACTATTATTCCTCAGGTTCGCTGAAAATCTTAAATACCCCCATAGCTGGCAGAACGTTTCCTTTCTCATCAAATAGCGCATTGTCTCCTCCAAACCATGCATTAAGTCCGCTTACTGGTATAGACTCAGGATACCACCAAAGAACCCCCAGACCTAGGTCATTAGGTGTTTTAAGAACCGAAAGGACGATCTCAGCGAGGAATGATCTCTGCCCCTCAGGGCTCATCGGCCACTCCATATATTCAGGATTAGCGTACTCAACTTGACTAAAGTCGATGCTGCGATGTGGATATGCTGTTTCCACCACTAGGATATCCTTGTCAAAGCGTGTTGCAGCGTTATTCAGGGTTTCTCGTAAAGCATACATGGTACCGTGCCACCATGGATAGTAGCTTAAGCCAATGATATCGTAGGAAACGTTGTGCTTCTCAAGGTTTTCAAAGAAAAATTTTGTCCCCGCCCAATCTCCCCCGCGGTCAATATGAATTAAAATTTTAACTTTGTCCTCTCCTGCGCCGTCTTTAATTCCTTGAATGGCGGCTTTGAGTAGACGTGTAAATTTACCCCATTGTTGCTCAGGGTCGCCTACGTCGTAAAGTTTACCGTCAGGCCAAAGCATTCCGTTCGTTACCTCATTTCCCGGCTGAACTATGTCTGGGAGTACTCCCTCATCCTTCATAGTTCTGATGCAGTCATATGTGTAGCTATAAACTTTTTCAACTAATCCCTCAAATTCCAAATTTCTCCAAGCTTCAGGTTTAAATTGCTTCCCCGGATCAGCCCATGTATCGCTGTAATGGAGATCGAGAAGCAGTTTCGCCCCGCTTTTCTTAATTCGCTTAGCAAGATCTATCGTGTATGGTAAATCATTAACCACAACGTCAGTATAAGGCGGATTTACAAAAAGTCGTAGGCGGAAACAGTTCGCCCCATGCTTCCTCATGATTAGGATTGCATCGCTGATTTTTCCCTCATCGAAGAATGATCCGCCCATTTCCTCAATTTTACGTAAGGCGGAAATATCCCCACCAACAAGGAACTCTTTCCCCTCAACCCTAGTTCTTAACAATCTTTTTATTTCCTCCTCAATAACATTTCTATTCACCATAAAATATTTTTGCGCTACTATGAATAAAGTGAGAAATCCAAAAATTAATCCCATGACCAAAAATGCCTTAAATAGCTTGTTGACTTCCCGCATAAAACTTTACCCTTCATTCATCATGATCCGAAATTTCCCTGAAAGATTAATATTTTTCTATTACTAGACATTTTTCTCCAATAGCTTGAGGCCGCGTTGGGGTAAAAATTTATTTTTGGGATAATGCATTCTTATTTCGCCGATGACGAGAGCCATAATCCTGATTTATGAGGGACCCTGGGGTATCTGAGGCATATATGGACCGCTGGGGTTTTTATGCAAATCTTTTTAAATGATGTGGTGATTTTTAGTTAACTCATCAATACTATAGCAGAAGAGTGTGAGGTGCTTTTTCATTGGGTTTAGAGGAGGAGGTTGCTGAGAAAGCTAAGGCTAATGGTTGGCATGTCGAGCTTAGGAAGAGGCATGGAAGCCGGATTCAGGATCTTATCATCAGTAGGGGAGGCTTGGTGCTTGTTGTTCAAGTTAAGGATTACTCCTCCCCAGCAGGGCCTAGCGCTGTCACCCAAACTAAAAGGGACTTTGATGAATATATTAGGCATTTGCTTGAAGAAAGGCTCGGCGTGATCGTTGTGCCCATACTTATCTCAAAGAGCATTTCGGAGAAAGCAAGAAAAAGAGCATTATCCTACGGCGTAAGATGTTATAGCCCAAGTGAATTTGAGAGTGCTCTTCGATGAAAATCCGCTTTTAGAACCTGGATATTAGGGTTATATTAATTTTTTGATCCGGATTTTGGAGCTTCCTGACGATCTCCCTTGACAGGTCGCATGCGGCCTTACTGGCCTTTATAGCTATCGTTCTATCGCACATATAGCTGCTTTTCCTCACAACCATTTCTGTCGGATGTGTGAATGTTAAGTATGGGCTACCGAAAGCCTTAACGATTTCCACATCGCCTTCAACCTCTATAATTATTTTTATCTCTGAATTTGGTTTTTTAGCAGCCTCCTTAAACTCGCGACTTAGATCCCTTGCAGATTTATTGGCTTTTACGGCTATTATGCAGTCTCCTTTCTCAGTTAGATGCTCATCCTTCGTTATTTCAAAGGTTGTTTTATGCGTCGACCTTATAAGGCTGTGTCCGAATGCAAAAACCTCCTCAACAATCTCCATGAGGCTTATACCTCCATCTTTGATCGCTTAAAGGCTCTGCCGGATGTAAATATATAAAATTTGTCCGCATGGAAACCTTAATAATTTTCTTATAGAATTATTTTATGGCGGTGAATGACCTTATGATTTCGGAGAGAATTTTTAGAGCCTACGATATACGTGGGATCTATGGCTTGGATCTGGATGCCGATGCGGCTAAGCTGATAGGTAGGGCGATAGCAACGTATGTTGGCGGTGGAGGCAAAACTTTCATTGTTGGTAAAGATGTGCGATTAAGCAGCAAGCCTCTAGGCGACGCGCTTATAGAGGGCATGGTATCTGGAGGCTTAGATGTGGAGGACGTGGGCACCGTAACAACACCCCTACTGTACTTCGCCACGATGCATTATAGTAAGGATGGCGGCGTCATGGTTTCAGCATCTCATAATCCGCCCGAATGGAATGGTTTTAAAATACTGCTCAGCAAGGGTTTTGTTTGCATGGGCATGGGTATGGAGGATCTGAGGGATATAGCCATTAAAGAAGCCTTCCAAAGTGCGAAGATGGGAACCGTTAAAGTTAATCCGAAGGTCATTCCCGACTATGAAGATTATATTTCAGAAAAGGTGGATATTGGAGAGCCCCTTACGGTTATCGCTGATCCTGGGGGCGGATCATGCGCTGTGCTGATACCGAGAGCTTTTGAAAGGGCAGGTTTAAATGCTCATGTAATTTACGGTGAGCCTAACGGCTCATTCTCTAAGCATCCTCCGGAGCCGGATGAGCGCACGTTAAACGAGCTAAGGACGCTTATCCTGGAGAAGCATGCCGATTTCGGAGTTGGCTTTGATGGAGATGGGGACAGAGCGGTTTTCATAGATGATGAGGGCAGAATTGTTCCAAGCAACGCCGTTTTAACCATGCTTTCAAGGCACCTTCTTAGAAAGCATAGGGGTGCAGCGGTAGTTTACGAAGTTAGCTGCTCAATGATTGTTGAGGAGACGATAAAGGCTTATGGTGGAAGGCCCATTTTAAGCCGGGTCGGACATACATATATTTATGAAAAAATGATTAAGGAGAACGCTGTATTAGGCGGGGAGACAAGCGGGCACTTCTACTTTAGAGATATACACAGCTTTGACGATGCCATATATGCGAGTCTGAAAGTGGCTGAAGCTATATCGGAAGAGGGCTTAAGGCTTTCAGAGATAGTTGATTCCCTACCGAAGTATCCGCAGATACCAGTAAAAAATTACAGTTGTCCAGATGAGAAGAAGTTTATGGTGGTTGAGGAATTGGCTGAGGACTTTAAGAATTCTGGGCATGAAACAGTAACCCTTGACGGGGTGAAAGTAATTCTTGAAGATGGATGGTTTTTAATAAGGCCATCAAATACGCAGCCATTGATAAGGCTGACAGTGGAGGCGAAAAATGAGGAAAAATTAAGGGAAATAGCATCCTATGCTGAGAATATAATTTTGGAAAAGATTGGGCATATTAAGCAATGAAATTAGAAATGTGCCTAGCCCCATTTTAAGTAATTAATGATGCTCAGAAGCAGATCTGAATAGCATTTATAGCCGCCATTCTCATTCTTCCCAATTTTTAACCTAGTGGATAGCGTAATAGCGCAGCTATCCCGCCAAGCGACTTAATTTTCAGCCCAGCTTCATGCTCAACGCTTATTATTCTAACCTTCCCACCTTTTTCCTCAACTTCATGTATAAGTTTCTCTAATGCTGAAATTTCCTCGCTGGATGATTCTCTAAACATTTCATCTGTTATAAGTATCTCTTCAACGGCGCCCATTAAAACAGCCCTTTCAACATCGCTTAAACCGTACGCTATATCGCCGCGTCCCTTGCCCAAACGTCTAAGAACCTCTTCAACAGCCTCAGATTCCTCAATTATGCGAGCATGCCTTAAAGCCCTGGCTAGTATACCGGAGCGCATAGCCTCGTAGATTCCTGCGCTGCCGCTGCTATTCACGCTTTTTATATCGATGATTTTCTCCCTTATCGCCGGCGCATTCTCCTCGAGAAACTTAACGAAGTTGTTCTTGATGAATCCTAATCCTAAAATTACTATCGGGCCTCCAACCGAGCTTATTAGGCCTTCAAGGGTCTTTAAGGCGGATTTAAACATCTCATTGAGGGTTCTAAGCCGCTCCTCCTCCATATGTTTTCCCGGGAGGCTGATTCTTTCTTCAGAGGCAATCTCCGGTCCGAAACCCCTTAAAACGGCTGCGGAGTAACCTTCATCGTCGATGTTCATAACGATTATGGGCATGATCCCCCTCTCTGAGGCGCGCTTCAGCTGCTTAATATGATATTCTAGCCAGCGCTCTTTAATTATCTTCAAAGGAGTGTTTAATGTTATGTTTAGCGTATGATGCGATCCTAAGGCTCCAATCTCATCAGGTGCATCGCAAACTATTCCATGAATTCTCAAGCGGTTCAGCATCCGATCCCAAAGGATGCTTTCAACTTTGATGCCTAAAACAAGCGATATCCGCCTACCCTTTTCCGGGCGCTCGTAGCGCTCTCCGAAGCGCACCTCACGGGTTGTCCTAGAATATACGATGTCGCCCCTTTGAATAATATTATACAGCACCCAGAAATCATCCAGAAACTCCGGGGTAACAGTGACCCGGCTATGCTTAATGTCCATGTCTAATATTTTCACCGCATATGTCCTCCATCATGATAGATAGTTACCATCCATCTTCATTCTATTTCCCAACCGAGTATGCTGCCGACATATGAATTATTTAAGCGACCATAAATAAGCATGATGCATCGCAGATTCGCTTTTACTTGTTATGGTGTGAAGCCACGCTTTACTCAGAGCCTTTCACTTAGCGGCTGCTCAGACAAGACGTATAAAGTGGTAAGGGAAGATTAGTAGAATCATATTTATTCGAGGATTAAGCTGAAATGACTATGAGAGGCAAGGCGTTAACGGTGAATCTTGACTTCAACTTGGTTACGGGAAGATTTCTGCAGCGGATAAACAGATTTAAGGTTCTGGTTGAGATTGATGGTGAAGAATTTTATGCGCATCTGCCAAACTCCGGCAGGCTTGTTACGGTTCTACATTATGGAATTGAAGCATATTTAAAGAAGGTTGAAGATGGGTTTTCCAGAAGAAACCCTTATAGACTTTTTGCCGTAAGTCGTTTTGGGGTACCGGTCATTGTAGATGCGCAGTTCTCAAATATCCTGGCGAAAATGGCCATTGAGCATGGTCTTATTGATGGTTTAGCGGAATATAGGGTTAGCAGAGAAAACTTTAGGGTAGACGAACACCTAGGAACTAGGCTTGACCTAATGCTGGAAAGGGGGATGGAGAAATTTTACATTGAGGTGAAAAGCGTAACTCACGTAGTGAATGGTGTGGCTTTATTCCCAGATGCCCCAACATTGAGAGGAAGAAAACACGTACAAAAGTTAACTGCGCTAGTGAGATGCGGATTTAAGTCCGGAATAATATTCTCAATTCAGAGGTCTGACGCAATAATAATGAAACCTAACGTTGAGGTTGATCGGCAATTCACTGAGCTTTTAAGGAAAGCTGTGGCTGAGGGCGTAAAAGTATTCACATTAAACTCAACTTTTCAGCCGCCTAGAAGCATAAAAATAGAGCCGAATAAGCCCACATTCACATTCTAGCCTAAATGGAGCGACCCAAATAGGCGGCGCGTGTAAGCCTATCTTCGCTAATGATCTAGGAGGCGTGCATATATTCGATGTAAAGTTGCCTACTAATTTTATATTTAAAGGCTCTAGCTATTTCTAAAAAGAAAAATTTTATTTTGAAATCGATTATCGGAACAATTCAACCTCGATGCCGACCCCTTTCTCCCTAGCCCTCGTATAGGCTAACCATGCTGCAGCGCAGTCCTGTATTCCTAGACCCACAGACTTAAATAGTGTAATCTCAGAGTCAGATTTCCTACCCGGCTTTAATCCAGCCGCCAACTCACCTAACTCAGCGTATATATCATTCTCAGTGATTATCCCCGCCTTCAGTGGGATAATTATGTCGCCCGCCTCCTCTAAGGCTGCGGACTTTTGATCAACAACTATCTTCGCCTTCTTAATCACTGTTTCATCAACTTCCCTCACATCCGGCTTAAATGAGCCTATTAGATTTAAGTGTGTACCGGGCTTTACCCATTTTCCGTCGAAGACAGGGGTTTTCGACGTTGTTGCCGTAACTATGATATCCGATTGAACCACAAGTTCGCTGGGTTCGCATACTTCGACTGGGATTCTAAGAACCTTGGACATTTCTTTGGCAAAGGACTCCGCTCTTTCCTTAATTACATCATGCACAAAGGCCCTT
Organism: Candidatus Bathyarchaeota archaeon; assembly: GCA_018396435.1. GTDB lineage: Archaea > Thermoproteota > Bathyarchaeia > Bathyarchaeales > DTEX01 > DTEX01. The sequence continues at coordinate 23,943 of JAGTRG010000004.1, read as the reverse complement.
TCTATGTTTCTTACAACGCACATGGCCATCAACTGGGTTCTCGCCTGAACACCCGCACCAAAAATTCCAACAATCTTCGAGTCTTTTCTGGCTAAATATTTGGTGGCCACCCCGCAAACAGCCCCTGTCCTCATAGCGGTTACAAGCGTTCCATCCATTATCGCTAAGGGGGCTCCAGTCTCCGAATCATTCAGTATGATTGTTGCGATTATTGTCGGCATATTCTTCTCTAAGTTTTTCTCGAAGACCGTTACAATTTTGGTTGAGAGGGAACCCATTTTTCCAAGATAAGCAGGCATTACACCTATCCAACCGTGCTTCTCAGCCAGCGTTATGGTTGCCCTCATGGGTAAAATGGCGGTGCCCATTTGCAATTCTAAGAATGCCATCTCAACGTATTCTATAACATCTTTCATAGTTAATACTTTTTCAAGGTCGGATCTTGAAAGCATCAAGACCATGAGTAATCCCGTCCCTTGCTGGAAACCTAAACCTTAATGCTCTTAATTTTCTCTATGAGCGTTTTCAGCTCCTCTTTTTCCTCCTCGCTTACGGTAAGTAGAGGTCTCCTTGGAGGGCCGGCTCTTCTACCTAGAATTTCAAGGCCTGCTTTTGAGAGCTGCGCAAATTTTCCGGTCTCCTCAAGGAAGTTTAGAAGCGGAAGGAGTTCGAGGTAAAGGGCTCGCGCATCCTCAATATTATTCTCTTTACATGCGAGCTCAAATAATCTGCTTGTATGCTTCGGAAACATGTTTGCCGCAACACAGACCCATCCCTTTGCACCCATCAAAAATGATTCTAATGCAAGATTGTCAGATCCGCAAAAAACGGTCATTTTGCCTTTTGTTAAATGAATGATCTTCCAGATTCTGGTGATGTCTCCGCTGCTCTCCTTAACGTGGCTTATATTGTCTATTTCAGACAGTTTGGCGATGAATGACGGCTGCATGTCAACTTTGCTAGTCCAGGGATTATTATATAGCATTATGGGTAAATCAACCGCCTCCGCTATTCTCCTATAATGCTCATACAGCTCGTTCTCCTTAGGTTTAGTGTAGAATGGGGGAACTATCATCACACCATCCGCGCCAACATCCTTCGCGTATCTGCTCAACTCTATTACCTGTCTCGTAGCGCAAGCACCTGTTCCAACAATAACCGGGACTCTGCCATTCACATGGTCGACTGCCTCCTCCGTCACCTTCTTATGCTCCTGAACTGAGAGCGAAGCAAACTCGCCTGTGCTTCCGCATACAATGATTCCGTGGATGCCATTTTCAATATAATAATCGATGTTTTCCCTAAGAGCCTTCAAATCCAGATTTTCATCCGTCGTGAAGGGAGTAACGGCTACAACAAAAGTTCCCTCAAGCCTTCTCAAATAATTCACCTCTGTTAAGAGGAATATGGCAGACTTAATATATTTTTCGAAGTAAGCATTTTTATTTGAGCTGCAGCAGCCGGTTAAGCTTATCAGCCATGGGGTTGTTTACCTTCGAATTTTTAATTTTTAAGATACGTTAATTTGTTCTAGGCTAGGCTGCGTCTTAGAAGTTCCATCAGCATACGCAATTTTTTGAGATGAAAATGGCAGATTTGCGCATCTCTTAAAAGTTAGGGAGTTAATTTTCATCTTTAAGGCGCATTTGGATGAGAGTGGGTTTCCATACGTCAATATATGGCTCCGTTGATAAGGCTGTTGATAGAGCGCTGACAATCGGGTGTAACACGCTTCAGATGTTCACGAGAAACCCGCGTGGATGGACTGCTAGGCAACTTAGAGATGATGAGGTTGAAGCGTTCATAATTAAAGTTGAAAGGAATGATGTCAGACCTGTTTTCGGCCACACGCCGTATTTGTTAAATTTAGCGTCGCCGAAAGATGAAATATACATGAAGTCAATTGAAACGCTTATAAATGAAATGAATAGATGTAAAAGGCTCAAGATCCCTTATTTAGTAACGCATTTGGGAAGCCATCTCGGATACGGGGTTAGAATAGGTTTGGAGAGGGTAATTAAAGCTATAGATAAAGCGTTTTCAGTTGCTGGTGAAAGTGTTATGCTCCTCCTTGAAAATACAGCTGGGACAAGGAACAGCGTAGGCGGATCCTTCAATGATCTCCAATACATAATTGAGCGAGCGACTTATCAGGATAAAATTGGGATATGCTTCGATACATGTCATGCATTCGCAGCTGGCTACGACTTAAGGACTGAAGAAAACATGGAGAAGGTTACAAGAGAACTAGGGAAGACTGTGGGATTCACCAGACTGAAACTGGTTCACTTGAACGACTCCCGAGGCGACTTAAATTCACATATAGATCGGCATGAACATATAGGCCTAGGGAAGATTGGGGAGAAAGGCTTTAGAAACATATTGCGGAGTAAATTTGCAAGCTTACCGCTAATACTGGAAACCCCGAAAGATAGTGTGAGGAGCGACTTGGAAAACCTAGTAAAAGTAAAGGAGCTAGCAGGAGTTAAATCCCCGCTAGATATCTTATAATGCTCAAATTCTTCTCCACTTAAAATCTTAAAATTTACCTTAAAATTGCATCCTAGCATTAAATTGAAGCATGAGAAAGAGGAAGAGATGCTGTTCTTGATGCGCTTCTTACCAACAATCCTAAACCTACCCCTCACCCTAGGCATTTTAAATTAAGCCGGGGCTTACTTCATATAGTTCTCAGATTCAGAAAAAATTTTTCCGCTCAAGCCCAATACTAGGCCTCATAACTTTTCTGTTTGGCTTTATGAATTAGGCGTCTCCCCCTCTAATTTGAATCTTAATCACATTAGTAGTAGCTCGAGTGGCCTCAGTTCACCTTTTATTGGGTCCACCTCTAAGCCTAATTCTTCGAGTGTTACAACCCCTAAAAGGTATACGTTTTCATCTCCGAAGACCGTTATGGAATGCGTCTTTATATTGTTAACCTCTATACCTATGATGCCAACCTCCTTCTCGAGGATTTGATTGTTAGCCAGCCTAAATTTCCTCCTTCCAGTACTTCTGACACCCAGGGATCTGAGAAATGATTCTGGTAAAACAGTATAAATGGCGCCTGTATCAGCTAGAAGAGCAGCCTCCCTAATATTCTCTGGACTCTCAACATTCCATACTTTAGCCTTTACCCTAACGAGTCCCATAGATTACCCTTTTGATAACAACCTCTCCCAGCATTTAAACTTAATCTTTCTTCTTTTATAGCGCCGCTCTTTATTCGGCTCTTCAGGTAGTTCTTTCCCTTATGTTAAATGATAGCCGTGCCTTCAGCCCTACCCCACACTGAAGGCTTGGATCAAGACCCAGAAACCCACAGACCCGGCCAAGCCCCTCAAATGAACATCGGCATTAACCCTCTAACCCCTAGCAACATTCTCAAACCAACGCCTAACATCAGAATCATTAAGCAAATAAGCATAACTCACCCTAACCATAAACCATCAAAAATAATCATGATCCATACGAATTATATAAAGTTCTAAACCCAAAAAGTGGCGGGCCCGGGGGGAATTGAACCCCCGACCCCCGGGTTAAAAGCCCGGTGCTCTATCCTTGCTGAGCTACGGGCCCCGCCATATTTTGAAGATTAAAGCCCAATTTATTATTTTCTATTCTTGCTATGCTTGAACATTTTTATTGCGGTTTTTCTGATCTGAACAAGCGCAGCCGTAACAATGTTTAATAATAATTAGCATCTTATTAAATAGTTTTAATTTGGGGAGAAACTTTGCGGTTTCGATGTCCTGAGTGCGGTTCCGAGTTTCAAGTTTCCTTCATTAGGCTATTGTTTGTTAAGCGTTTTCGGGGCAGAGATCCTGTCCCTACAAGGACAGCGTATTATTTGAAATGTCCGAGGTGCTGCAAAAAATTATGGCTAACTTCCATCGATGAATTTATTCCCTAAACTGAATCTCGACGTGTCCCCCTTTTCTTCCATGTTTTATATTAAAAAATTTTAAATCGATTAAAAATGAATGTAAACTTATGGGCTCATTTAAAAACGCTGTGATTTATTTTAGCAGTCCGGGCGAGGAGAACACTGATGCTGTTTTAGCTTTAGCGAAGAGAAGATCCGAGGAGCTTGGGATCAGGGACATAGTTGTCGCCTCCACTAGAGGGGTGACAGGGGTTAAAGCCTCGGAAGTATTTAAGGGGTATAATCTTGTTGTTGTAACCCATCACACGGGTTTTAGGGAGCCTGGGCGTCAAGAGCTAACCGAGGAGAATCGTCAAATAATAGAGAAGAACGGTGGGAGAATCCTCACTGGAACACATGTCTTCATGAACGTTGAGAGGGCTATAAGGAGCAAGTTTGGCACAGCCTATCCTGCTGAGATAATGGCTCAAACGTTAAGGTTATTCTGCGAGGGAATGAAGGTTGCTGTCGAAATCGCGGCGATGGCCGCTGATGCCGGGCTCATACCAGTCGATATGGAGGTAATAAGCATAGCTGGAACTGGAAGGGGCGCTGACACAGCAATAGTGATTAAACCCGCAAACTCCTCAAGAATATTCGATATGGTGATTAAAGAAGTAATAGCTAAACCTAGAGGATAAACGCAACCAATAAACCTTTATGTAAAGTTCATTCATATCCACATATCAAGGGATGATTAGCATGTTGAAGCGTAGGCTAGAAAAAACAAACCTTATGGTTTCAGTTATAGGTTTCGGCGCAATAAAACTGCCGCTTATAGATAGGGAAACCTCCAGCAGGATACTTAATAGGGCTCTCAACCTCGGCATAAATTTTATTGACACCGCGAGGGCATACGGCGACAGCGAAGAGAAAATAGGCTTGGCCATAAGTAATAGAAGGGATGAATTTTACATATCGACAAAAAGCGGTGCCCTAACATATGAGGACATGAAAAAGGATGTGGAAGTAAGCCTGAAAAGCCTCAGAACCGACTACATAGATTTATACTTATGCCACAACCTCCGATACCATGATGATTACGATAGGGCTATGAGCTCAGGCGGGGCTATGGAGGCTCTGAAGGAGGCGAAGAGGGAGGGCATCATAGGACACGTAGGTTTCAGCTGCCACAGGTTCCATGAAACTATGGAGAGGGGCATAAGATCGGGCATGTTTGAGGCAATAATGGTCTCATATAATATGCTGGACGACGAATCCGTTGGGGAGAGAATACTGCCCTTAGCCAAGGAGAGTGATGTAGGGGTTATAGCCATGAAGCCCCTCGCAGGTGGATTCCTAGCGTCTCCACCTCAAGATCTTGTTAAGCGAGCCGGAATCCCAATAAACGCTGAGACTGCGCTTAAATTCATCATATCTAACGATGCGGTCACCACGGCTATACCTGGAATGATGAGGATGGAGGAGGTTGAAGAAAACGCTCGAATTGGCGAGAACTTCACATACATAAGCGGCGAAGAGCTAAAAATGGTTAGGGAAGCCGCTAAGTTGATAAGCGAAGGCTTCTGCCGCGGATGCGGCTACTGTCAGCCGTGCCCTCAAGAAGTGCGCATACCGGTCATCTTGCGTCAGCTGGCATACTACAAGAACTATGGCTTAACTGAGTGGGCTAAATGGCGATATAAGATGGTGGAGGTTAAGGCTGATTCATGCATTCAATGCGGACAATGCGTTGAGAAATGCCCATATGGATTGAATATTCCAGAGATGCTTAGAGAGGCTCATATGTTATTATCCAGTTAACTCCTCAAATGCGAATTAAATCAGTTTAAAGGGAAAATACGCGTCTATCGTCGATGATTAAATTAGAGCTGTTACTTGAGATTCAAATAATTTTTATTTTTAAACATGTAAAATTATTTAATGAGAAAGCATATTGATTAAAAATTTCCTAAGCGATCTGGCTTCCGAAAGAGCTCCGGGACCACGCCCATCATTCACGGTACTAGACATCATAAGGTTTCTCAGAATTTTAGCCTCTTCAGGAACGATTGGGCGTGGAAAAATATCTAAGAGCTTAAGCATGGGTGAGGGTGCCACTAGAACAATGCTGAAGCGTCTGGTGGAGGCGAATCTTGTCGCTAAATCAAGAAACGGCTGCTCATTAACATCTAAGGGTAAAAAGTTATGGGAGAATATTGAAAGCATTATGCCGACGATAGTTGAGATCGGAGGGAACGAGTTAACGCTGGCTCAATTTAATGTTGCTGTTTTAGTCAGGGGATGTGTTGGAAAAGTAGGGAGCGGATTGGAGCAGCGTGATGCCGCCGTGATGGCCGGTGCGAAGGGCGCTGTAACAATAGTATTCAAAGATAACAGGTTAACTATCCCAAGCGTAAGCGTAAACTTGGAGAGAGATTATCCTGCGGCCTTTAGAGATTTAATGCGTCTGATGAAGCCTGAGGAGGGCGATGTTATAATAATCAGCAGCGCAGATACGCTTAGGAATGCTGAATATGGCGCATTTGCAGCTGCCTGGTCAATAATAGATTGGTAGCCGCTTAATGCGCTAATATGTTATTTTCTCACCGCCAGCGAATATGCGCTCTAGGGCAGCGTTCAACTCCACAAACCCCTCATTAGTCTTGGCTGAAACTGATATTAATGGGAAGTTTAAGCCCAGCTGATAAATTGCCCTACTAAGCCTGTAACTTAATAGGCGCCCTTCCCCCTCAAGCCTCTTATTTATGGCGGCTTCAAGAGTAGCCCTGTCCTCAGACCATTCCACAATTGTGTCAACATCTCCCTGGGGGAGCAAATCGCATTTAGATAGGACATGCAGCTGCGGTAGGAGGAAGCGCATATAAACCGCGGCGGAGAGGAACATGTTTGAGACGTAGTTTAGCGGGTTCAGTGAAAAGACAGCGTCAAAAAGGTATATTATGGCTTTTGGATCTTTGCTTATTTCTTTAGCTATATATGGTCCACTGGCCCTAAAGGCGAAAAGTTCCATTTGCCCCGGAGTATCAACAAGTAAAATATCCGGGTTGAAGCCCTCTATCTCCTTGCTTATATTCTCGATTTCGCCTGCAATCAGATCTGCCGCTATAATGAGCGCACCGTTCGGTCCAAGATCGTATTCCTCCATTATCTCATCAATAGTTACATAGTCGCGGACGTCAATGTCCGGTGTGTAAGGCAGTTTTACTGCGCCAGGATCAAGATTTAACGTTGCAACATCCTGTTCATTAATTTTGAGCCATTCGCTGAAGGACGCTGTTAAGAGGGATTTGCCTGAGCCAGCTGTTCCAATTATGAAGGCAATAAAAACCATCTTATTCAGCCCCTTTCTATCTTGAATGGAAACTTAAAAGATTATTCCTGAAGCACGCTTTAGATTCCTAGGGAAAGGAAAATATTGTTGACGCTTATATCTGTATCGCCTGTATTCTTCCCCCTCTGGCTCGTATAATCTCCGAGATTTGCAATATCGCCCTCTCAATCCTCTGCCTAGCCGCATCCTGATCATCAGAGGTTGTTGAGAAGTGCAACTCAATATGATGCGTCTTCTCCGATATTCTCGGATGGGATTTTATGTACACGTAGGGGTTATCCCGCATAACCTCTTCGATTATGGGGGCAAGGTCGGATTCAGGTACGCCCCTGACCTCTAGGCTGGCCTCATAGAACGTTAGGTTTCCAGATAATTCGCGTAGAAGGGGCTCAATAGACTCCTCAAATATGGCCATCATCTCCTGCGGGACGCCTGGAAGCATAACTAGGCTAACTTCATCATGTTCAATTAGGACCCCCGGCGCGGTTCCAACAGGGTTAGGCAAAGGCTTAGCACCCTTAGGTAATCTGGCCATCTTAACCCTGTAAGGAGTCATCTCGAACTTTTCCATCCGTCCCTCAGCAACATACCTCTCATATTTTTTTCTAATCATTTCTAGAGCTTCCTCATTCTCCTCAAGATCCTTATTGAGGGCTTTAGCGACGCCTTCAAGGGTTTTATCGTCGAATGTTGGTCCTAGGCCACCGGTTATTATGATGAAGGCTGGTTTACGCTGGATAGATTCCCTAACGATTGAGGATATCTCGTTTAAGTCGTCTCCTACTACGGTTATTCTCCTAACAGGTAAGCCTAAACTTGTTATCTTTTTCGCAAGCCAGTGGGCATTAGTGTTCAGAGTTTTACCTATTAGAAGCTCGTTTCCAACGCAAATTACTTCCACATAAGCCGTGGACAAATCACTTCCTCCAGCATTAAGGAATTGCTCTAGATATACTTAAATTTAAAGATTAATTTTCTATGCGGATATAATATTTATCCTCTTTATGAAAATAACTAAGGCATATGGACGAGTGTAAACGATGCGCTCTTTAAGGCATGATCTTCCAGCATGGAAGTGGGATTTTTAGGAAATCTACTTTTTTCTCGAGAGCCACCACTGCAGATACTCCTTCCTGACCCTTTTCTGCTCCTCATCATCACGCCCGGTCTTTTCACGGATTTTCTCCCTAACCTCAACAATTTCCTGTAGAGTAAGCGAGAGACCGCACCTTCTACACACATAATGCTTAGTGCTACCTAGATACAGCATTTCTCCTCCACATTCAGGACAGTAGGGCATGGCTAAACCCTTCAAGTCAAAGAAATAAGGGATGAACGAAAAGAAATATCTTTTGGTTTTAGTTAAAAGTCTTCAGCTCTCAATGTATGCTAAACTATTTCTTAGTTAAGTGCTCAATGAAGGTTGCTGCGATATAATAATATGCTGGCTTCGGCACATACGATTCATCAAAGATTAACGCCGCACCATAACCACTAAAATAGCCCGGTATCCAAGAATACTTGTCCGTGAAACCCCACATTACAAAAGCTTTGCACCTCTCCGCGGATAGACATACTCTTAGAAAATCACGATATATCTTTGCCTGCTCAACAAGGTCTTCCCATCTGGCGGGCATTCTGATTCGAACATCCATCTCAGTTATGTGAACTTCTAGGCCTAGGTCATTTAGGCGCTTAATGTTAGCCGCTACTTCTTGCGGGTTTGATGGGTTCTCTAGGCTTACGTGCATCTGTAGCCCAACGCCATGTATTGGAACACCCTTCTCTAGGAGGCTCTTAACGAGATTATATATGGCGTTGGATTTTACGTTTAAGCCTTCGGCGCCATAATCGTTGTAGAATAGTATGGCTTGTGGGTCTGCCTCATGCGCCCATCTAAAGGCCATCTCAATATATTCTGGACCGATATTTCTCAGCCAAATGGTATCTCTTAATGTTCCATCGTCGGCTATGGCCTCATTAATCACATCCCATGCGTAAATTCTTCCCTTATAGCGTCCCACAACGGTCATAATGTGCTCGCGTATAATACTTATCCACTCTTCACGGGAATAATTTCCCTGCGCAACCCATGAGGGAAGCTGCTGATGCCACACAAGCGTATGCCCACGAACCTTCATCCCATTACTCTCAGCGAAACTAATTATGTAATCTGCATCGCTGAAGGAGTATGCGTCTCGTTGAGGATGAACTGGACCGAACTTTAGAGCGTTCTCGGTTGTCAAAATATTAAATTCCTGCTTAAGAGCATAGGCATAATCTGGGATATCGAGAAGACTACGTTCCACCGCAGCGCCAATATAGATCCCGCATTTTTCGGCAAGATTCCTTAAGGATGGTATTGCCACCTTAACCACCATGATCTGTCTTTTAAGATCTGAGATTTGGTTATATAAGTCTCTTATCTCTGTCTCAATCATCATGCCCCTAATGATGGAGCCAATGGCTAAACCAGCAATTAAACCGATAATCACTCCATAGAGTAGTTCCCTTCTTAGTAGCATATTTACTCCCCAAGACGCTAAATAATCTTTTTAAGAGAGGGGAAATAAATTTTTAGATGCGCCAAACCCCTAACAGTCAGATTATACGCAAGAAGCCGGGGTGGCAGAGCGGTAATGCGCTGGACTCGAGATCCAGTGACCCTTATCCGGGTCTCAAGGGTTCAAATCCCTTCCCCGGCGCCAAACCAAAGTTTTAAGAGTTAAGAGCCGGAAACATCTTTTTAGACTTTTAATTATAATGCCCGCCATTGGAACCGGGGCATCCGCAATTATAGACCAAGGTCCATACGGATCTGTAAAGTCGTTTTAAAGTTCTTTTCAGGCGGCTTAATGGAGATTTATTGTTTAAATCACTTTTTAGTATTTCTTGGCTGGAAAAACCATAAACTTTAATTTGTCAAAATTTAATTAATGGTGAATACGTAAATTTTAAGAAAAAGAGAGTTGACGCCAATCGATGGAGCCTATACTCGAAGTTGAGGATCTTAGGGTTTATTACAAGAGTATTTGGGGCGATTATAGATCTGTAGATGGAGCGTCTCTTAAAGCGTATAGGAATGAGGTTCTTAGCATAGCGGGCGAATCTGGATGTGGAAAATCAACCCTTGTTGAGGGGGTTCTTAGGCTCGTTAAGCCCCCGGGCTACATACCCACTGGCAGAGTTGTTTTTGAAGGGACCGATATTCTAAAAATACCTGAAGAAGATCTTCGAAGGATAAGGTGGACTAAACTTGCCTATGTCCCCCAGGGCGCTATGAACTCATTAAATCCTGTTGTAAAGGTTGAGGAGCAGGCGATTGATGCGATAATAGACCACAGCAGTATGGATGAGGAGAAAGCTAGAGAACTTGCGTTCTCCATGTTTAAGGAAGTTGGATTACGCGCTGAAGTTGGAGGGATGTATCCTCACCAGCTAAGCGGAGGCATGAAACAGAGGGTTATAATAGCAACAGCTATAGCTCTTAAGCCCAGCCTTGTAATAGCAGATGAGCCGACAACTGCGCTGGATGTTGTAGTTCAGAGAGGGATTCTCCAACTCTTTAGAATGCTTAAAGAAAAATATCACATGACAGTTATAATGGTGTCGCATGACATGGCGGCGCATGCGCAAATAGCGGATAGGATTGCAATAATGTATGCGGGTAAAATTGCAGAAGTAGGTTCAATTCATTCCATATTTGAAGAGCCCCTACACCCCTATACGAAGGGTTTAATCTCAGCCATACCCTCAATAGGAAAGAGATACGTTAAAGGTATACCGGGTTTAGCTCCAAGCCCCCTAAACTGGCCCCCTGGATGCAGATTCCATCCTAGGTGCCAGCATGCAACGGCTCTCTGCGCTAAAGTTGACCCTCCCATGAAAGAGATTGGTTCTGAAAGGTTTGTGGCCTGCCACTTGTATGGGTGAGATGTTATGGATCAATCATTATTAGAACTGAGAAATGTGAGTAGGGAATTTAGGATAGGTGGAGGACTGGGACTATTATCCAGGAAGATTATAAAGGCCATAGATGCGGTTTCATTCAGTATGCCAGACAAACCTTGGATAACCGCTTTGATAGGTGAGAGTGGAAGCGGTAAAACCACAATAGCCAGAATGATACTGGGGCTTTTGGAACCTACGTCCGGCGAAATCTTATATAAGGGTAAAAACGTCAATGAATGGATCAAGAGAAATAAGATCGAATATCTTAAGGAAGTTCAACCCATCTTTCAAGATCCCTATAGCATCTATAACCCCTTCTATAAAATTGATCGAGTTCTTGAAATTATTATTAAAAAGTTTAAGCTCGCATCAGGCAGAGATGAGACCCGTGATCTCATCGTTAAGGCCATGGAAGATATAGGGCTTAGGCCCGAGGATCTTCTTGGGAGATATCCTCATCAGCTTAGTGGGGGCGAGAGGCAGAGATTTATGCTAACAAGGATACTTTTAATTAGGCCTAAACTTATAGTTGCAGATGAGCCTATATCCATGATAGACGTCTCACTTAGAGCCATCTTCTTAGAACATTTACTATCATTTAAGGAGAAGCATAGCATCTCATGCCTATATATATCGCATGATTTACATACTGCCAGCTATCTAGCAGATAACATAGTTATCTTATGTTATGGCAGGGTTGTCGAGGACGGCCCGAAAGACCAGATAATAGAGAATCCCCTTCATCCATACACCAAGCTGCTGATAAGTTCCATACCGGTACCAGATCCTAAGGTCAGGTGGGCTGAAAGAATAGATTTAACCTCAATAGAATCAATAAAAAAGTTTAGGGCGGAGAAAGGCTGCGTGTTCTCAGGGAGATGCCCAAACGCCACGGAGAATTGCCTATCTGAAACCCCTCAGCTTAAAAACATCGGCTCAAATAGAAGAGTTGCATGCCACCTATACTAATTTTCATCATTCTCAAAATAAAAAATAAAAAGGGGTGAAAAGGAGAGTCTATTCATTTATTTTTTGCGCATAATCATTGCTATGGCTGCAACGACCAGTATTATTGTCACTATGCCTATAGCCGCAACGGTTGTTATTATGCCTGATATCTGACCAGAGAGAGCCTCAACGCTCTTCTTTAAGTCAGACACGGCTCCAGATAGATCTGTGGTTGCCGCGCTAATTCCTGCTAGAGTGCTCTCAAGCCTTGAAACCTTGCCATGCAGCTCTGAAACAGACTCCGCAATTTCACCTATTTCAGGCGGGACTGGCGGGCTATATGAGGCTTTACCCTCGTCAACAAGCCTCTGGGCATCCTCCATTGGAAGGAGCATAGCGTCGCCCTCGCTGTATGGCCCATAGGTTTTGCCGTCAACGCCGGTGAAGGCTGCTATGCTGGCCTTAGCGTATGCTGTTATATAAGTGACAGGAGGCGGAGGCGTGATCGCGCTAGGTTTCAGTTTAAAGAGTACGAACTTCCACCAAGGAGTCCAATAATAGGGCATGTTATACATGTTGTCATTCGTTGGAAAACCAGTCCAGTACTTTAAGTTCCACAATTCGCTACGTGGCACATCAGTCACTGGTATTATGGGCAGTTTCTTCATCCAGACTTCTAAAGCTCTGTGGGCTAACTCTTCATATTTTGGATCCAATGGACCTATACTTGAGATCTCGTCTATTATACTATCCATTTCTGGATCTATAAGCCTGGCACCCCAATCTCCTCCGGTAGTCCTCTGGCCTAATGGAGTAACATATTTGCTATGGAAACCTGATACTAGGCCATACATATCTCCTGAATATGGCAATCCGGTGCATAGTCCTCCGCTGGTTGTCGCATCATATTGACCTGTTGAGACCATGGCCCACCAAGTAGAGGGTTCTAAAGGTCTTATGAGGGCGTTGAGCCCTACCTTCTGCAGCATATTTGCCATTGATAAAGCATATTCATAATTAACTCTCCATGGAGCTCCATAGATAATTTCGAATGAGAATTTGGTTCCATTAGGATACTCTCTGAAACCATCTCCATCCACATCTCTAAATCCAAGAGAATCCAATATTTCCTTAGCTTTTGCTTCATTATACTCTAGCTTATATTTCTCCGCGATGTCAGGGTACATATAGCGCTGCAACGAACCCCATGATGGGAACGGATATTTGGCAGGAGAAGCTTGCGTATACTCAGTATATACGCGGCCTATGCTCACCCTATCAATGGCGTAAGATAGAGCCCATCGGAACTCAGTCATGTTGAACGGGTACTTTTGACAATTCACCCGCAATATATGAAGACATGGGTCAGTAAATGTGGCTAACGCGGTTGTCTCAGGATTAGCATTATTAAGAGATTTCAAAACCGGCCAATCTACCCAAGCGCTACATAGCTCATCTACCATACCCTTAGAGAATTCGGTGACTGCGATATCTACTGAGGGCAGAATCTTATAAACTACATATTTAGGCCCTGGGAAATAGTTAGGTCCCATAGCGTTCTTTGCCCAATAGTTTTCGTCTCGCTCCCATATAACCATATGAAGCTCTGAGCTTGCCATATACAGTTTATACGGACCTGTTGAGACAGGAGGATTATTCAAGAACGTTACTGGATCTACATCTTTCCATATGTGCTCGGGCACCGTAATGAATCCTGACCAACAATCTCTAAACCAATAGTGTGCTCTAGGATAAGGCTGTTTCAATTTTATAACTACAGTGTAATCATCTGGGGCGCTGGCGCTCTCAACGTAGCTTGCTATCATGGCGTGACTAGTGAGAGCTGCATTCTCTAAGAGCATATTGAGAGTGAAAACTATGTCCTTTGCAGTGAAGGGTTTGCCATCGTTCCACGTCACTCCCCTTCTGATATGAATGGTTAGTTGCGTATTGTCATTATTGTATTCCCAACCGGTGCATAACCAATATATTACCTCGCCAGTTGCGTAATTAATGTACCAAAGTCCTTCATAATTGAAAACTACCTCTAGCACATTAGCGCGAGTAGGTGAATATGGATTGAAATTCTCATAGTTCGGAGGTTCATAGTATCCTGAAATTACAAGAGATTCTTCCCTAGGAACTGGTAGCTCTTCAGGCGTCGATTTCACCAAGCTCGCTTGCAAGAACTGAAAGGGAACCAAAAGAAGCAACATTAATAGCAAAGAGCTTTTCCTCATATTTAATCCCTCATCTTTTAAGGGATGGAACATAGTATACATGCGATAGTATATAAAACTTTTCATAAATCATAAAAAAGTGACATGACGATTTGTAGGCTCGCCCCTTTTAATTTATATGCTAAGCTAGCGGAGACTTTATTCCTAATCGAACTCCTTAAGGCTAAATACGGGAAAAATAAGGGTAAACGCCTACTCTCTGAATCAATGTGTACAAGATAACAAGTTTAATGGATCGATCTTCATTTCTCATTAGGCTAATTTTCGAAGTATTTTCTGATCCGGTAAAGGGATTTTAATCATATATCTCTACACATCTTCCCGATTTTTTTAATCAATGCGTTTCCTTCTTCTATTGAGTTAGCATTTAAAGTAACTAAAAGTCCATCCTTTCCGAAAATCATGATTGATTCTCTAACTTCCTCCAGGTTTTCACATTCAATAACTAATGCCTTCTCTCCCTGTACTTTTCTCAGGGCTTCTATTTCAAGTGGTTTAGGGTATTTCTTATCCCATCCAATCTGTAAGACGCCGACGTTCTTTAGCCTAAGTATTTCTGGAATTATTTGATGCATTGCTGAATGAAGGTGAAATGCGCAGCTATCCATTCTCTCAGCTATTAATTCATCGTATGGATAGAGAAATTCCCTATATAACTTAGGCGATAAGAGAGCGGCTATATCCTCCTGTATCCCAACGCTGATCTCTCCAGGCGCCCAAATGCCTGGGCAAGAGAGATGCGTGCCTCCCGCTACATGCGTCACCTTTTCAGCCATTATTTCCATGATTTCGATAAATGCTTTGGCGCATATGCTCGCGAGTTTTCTTACTTCACTAGGGTTCTTATAGAAGTCTAATAACAGGTTTGTGGTTCCTCTAAGCGCAGCCATCATATCGCCTACTGAATGAGAATCCACATGAGTTACAAGATATCTTCCACCGGACCTAGAACTTAGGAAAGCCATTAAATCCAAGCATCTGCGAAACCAATGATTATCAGGGTCAAAATGGACGTAATCTAATTTTTCCCAAGAATCCAGAAGTGGAATAGACCAGGTGGTGCCCTTAGCCGTTTTCATCTTGGAGAAGCCGAGGAAAGCAGCCATGATCGTAGGGCCGAAATCGGGTACAATGCATGGTATTAAATCATCTTTCAACAAAGCTCTTTCACGGTATATGGCCTCATATATGCGAACTAACTCTTTCCAGCCGTTAATTCCTTCAAAAGCAAGATACTGATTCCAGCCGTCGAGAGTCTCCCATCCAAACTTTTTTTGACATGATTCGATTAAGTGGCGACTGTTTTCTAGTGGAACATTAATGTAAGCTAAAACACGGTCTGTTTTTTCCAGATCCCAAAAACATCTGAAACGATCTAAAACTTTCACGATTTCTGGTTTAAATTCTTTTAATGGGAGATCTTTGCAAGACATACGCTCACATATTTCATGGAATCTTAAAAACTTTTGGTTTTAAAGTTCTTTTGGTAAAATTTATTAAAGACCTTCCCCTCAAGAGTAGACATGAAAACATTGCCTCATGTTTCTAAAACTGTCCTTTACTACGTGATAAGAAGAATAATCATATATATCATCTCAGTATATGTCGCTCTCACCGTAAATTTCTTTTTATTCAGAATGATCCCTGTTGATCCATTAAGTATGCATTTTCAAATGATACAACAACGCTATGGTTATACTGTTCCTGGAACAGATCAGATTATTGAGCATTATAAGAAGATTTTTGGATATGATAAGGATCTATTCACGCAATATATCAACTATATGAAGGAGTTAATTCTGCATGGAAACATGGGTATTTCATTCCTTGCCTTCCCTAAGGAGTCGCAAGTGCTTATTATGCAGGCATTACCATGGTCGATAGGCTTACTGGGAGTGGCAACCATAATCTCTTGGTCGTTAGGCATCATTCTAGGCACGTTAGTGGGTTGGTGGAGAGAGAAAAAAATTAGTTCTTCTATTTATTCGGTAGCTCTTTGCCTATGTAATGTACCCTACTACTACCTTGCAATAATACTCGTCTTGTTTTTTGGCTATATGTGGGCTATTCTTCCACCTAGCCGAGCCTATTCCCCTCATCTCACTCCATCTTTAACGCTTGAGTTTATCTGGGATTTAATA
Source organism: Candidatus Bathyarchaeota archaeon (assembly GCA_018396435.1). Classification (GTDB taxonomy): domain Archaea; phylum Thermoproteota; class Bathyarchaeia; order Bathyarchaeales; family DTEX01; genus DTEX01. Next base: position 7,443 of record JAGTRG010000004.1, on the reverse strand, counting down.
GTCCACGCTACTCTTCCATCCCTATCCATCATTCTCATATCCTCTCTGGGATGGTTAATATCTACAAGGGCGCTAGTAATAACGATTCTGGGAGATGATTTCTTAACATTTGCACACGCTAAAGGACTAAAGAAAATAAGAATTTTAAACAGATATGTTCTAAGAAATATTTTGCTCCCGCAGACAACCGGTTTAGGCATGTCATTAGGCTTCGTCTTTAGCGGATCATTTCTTGTAGAATGGATATTCAAGTATCCGGGGGTAGGCGAACTTTTCTCTAGAGCCATAGGAAGTTTAGATTATAACACGGCTGTTGGAATAGTTTCAATATCAACAGTTACAGTCTTAACGGCAAACTTAATAATAGATTTGCTTTATCCGTTTATAGATCCTAGAGTAAGGTATGGGTAGGGTGAGCAATATGCAGTTCTTTGAAAGATTTAAGAGGGCTTTTGCGCAGTATTTAAAACACAACCTAAAGCTGCAAATTGGGCTTACTCTTTTAACCGCATTAATTTTAGCGATTCTTATAACGCCTATTATCAGAGGAATCAAGTTTGGACGTGAAGATCCTTTGACAATAGGCATATTTGAAAGATACCTTCCTCCGTCATTTAAACATCCATTAGGCACTGACTTATTCGGGAGAGATGTGCTTATCATAGTACTAGAAGGGCTTAAAAATTCCTTTTTACTTGGAATCGAGACCGGGATAATTGCTACTTTGATAGGCACCTTTGTAGGCGTCACATCTGGATATAAAAGAGGAATATACGATGCAATTTTAAGAACATTAGCGGACAACATGCTGGTCTTACCAGTCTGGCCCATACTTGTTATTTTAGCGCTGTATGTAAGGATAAACGACATGCTTTCCTTCTCGCTTATATTAGCGGTTTTTAGCTGGGCATGGATTGCGCGCACCATAAGAGCTCAAGTATTATATTTGAAAGAAATGCCTTACATTGATCTGGCCAAAGTATCGGGCTTAGGAAGCATAGAGATAATCACGAAAGAAATAATGCCAAACCTCCTTCCATATATTGGCGTAGGATTATCCAACGCAGTAATCAGCGCGATCCTTATGGAGAGTGGAGTGCGGTTAATAGGGCTTGGACCGCCAACAGTGATGACGCTCGGTTTACTTATACAGTACTCTATAAACTGGGGAGTCCTTTCTTTGGGAATGTACAACATTATTCTGCCACCGATTTTTCTAATCATAATCCTTTTCGCATCATTAAATCTCATAAACATCGGATTGGAAGAACAATTTAACCCCAAGATTAAAAAGATAACCGGAGAATAAAAATGGCGCCATAGCAAAACCCGTGGGCAGAGAAGCCTAAAAAGATACTTTTCATAATTCAAGCAACGTAGTAATACTCTTCGAAAGTATGACAGTCAATCTAAAGAATAGCCGCATATGGGATAGAAAAAGAGAATTGGTATCTGTTCAAATATCACTAAGGAAACTTAAGAAAGCGAGTTTATTTCGTCGCATTTTCTTTAACAGTGAAAAGATTTAAATTTAGAAAGTTTTCTCAATAATGTGCCAGGCACGTATGAATTCATAGATCTGTGGGTTTCAGAATGGAGCCGGTTGCTTCAGGAATATGGAAATTAAGACTCGGAACGCCTGAGCGCGTCACCCCTGTGAGCTTGAAGGAGAAAGAAATTTTAAATGATCGCCTTGAAAAACTTCCTCCAGCGCATTCACCTCCCATATGTGAGGGAGAAATTCAATTCAAGGTTACCCGACGGGGCTGTGTCATTGAGCTTCCGCTAGATGAAGAGGAGCAAATATTTGGATTTGGGCTTCAATTTTATTCTTTTAATCAGCGCGGGTTGAAGAAACAAATTCGGGTTAACAGCGACCCAGTGGCTGACACAGGAGATACTCACGCGCCTGTTCCTTTTTACATTTCCACCCGTGGTTATGGAGTACTTGTTGATACTGCTCGTTACGTTACCTTTTATTGTGGCAGTCACACCCGCTCACGCTTGAAGCCTGACGCTATTGAACGTCCAACCATGATTATTGAAGTCCCTCATGTTCAAGGCGTTGATCTATACTTTTTTTCAGGACCTACCATGCTAAATGCGGTTCAACGTTACGTGCTCTTTTCGGGAGGTGGATGTATGCCCCCATTCTGGGGTCTCGGAGTTTGGTATCGGACTTATGCGCTCGCGGATTATAATGTTGCCTACAAACATGCCTCTTATTTTCGGAGCGCTCATATACCTTGCGACGTATTCGGTTTCGAGCCAGGATGGCATTCTCACTGCTACTCCTGTTCTTATCAATGGGATTTAAAGAAGTTCCCAAACCCTGACCAAATGATTAGGGACTTAAATAAACTAAGTTATAAAGTTAATCTCTGGGAGCACGTGTTTGTGCATCCTACTGCCCCATTTTGGCAGGAGATACGTATTTTTTCAGGAAATTACGAAGTATGGGGTGGTTTGGTGCCTGATTTTACTACTGAGGCCCAAAAAATCTTCGCCGACTACCACGAAAAGAATTTCCTTTTAAAAGGGGTTCTCGGTTTTAAGTTAGATGAGTGCGATAACTCTGATTACCGGCCTCAGCCCTGGTCATTTCCTGAGGTAACGGAATTTCCGTCTGGAATTGATGGAGAGCAAATGCATAGCTTGTTGGGCATTCTTTATCAGCGAACTATATGGTCCATCTTCCTAAAACATAACAAGAGAACTTTTTGTCAAGCGCGCTCCTCCCATGCCATTGCTGCACCATTACCTTTCGTCCTATACAGCGACCTATACAACCATAGGGATTATATTCGTGCCCTCGTGAATAGCGGCTTTAGCGGTTTGCTTTGGTCTCCTGAAGTGCGTCATGCAGACTCGGCGGAGGATTTGGTTCGCAGAATCCAGACAGCGGTGTTTTCCCCCCTAACGCTTATAAATGCTTTTCAAATGAAGAACCCGCCTTGGCTTCAATATGATATAGAAAAAAATAACGAGGATATTTTACTTGAAAATTACAAGGAACTGGAGCATACTGTTCGTAGACTTTTCGAGTTACGAATGAGTCTCATTCCTTATCTCTACTCAGCCTTCGCCCGCTATTACTTTGAAGGGATCCCCCCGGTTCGAGCTCTCCCTCTAGAATATTCAGACGACTCTGAAACTTATCGAATTGATGACGAGTATCTTCTAGGAGACTCTCTTCTAATCGCTCCCTTATTTGCCGGTCAGCAATCCCGGAAGGTTTACCTTCCAAAGAATACTACATGGTATTGCTTTTGGACTTATCGGAGATACGAGGGGGGACGAACTTATGAATTTAAAGCCGACTTAGAAAGAATCCCCATATTCGTTCTGGAAGGTTCCCTACTTCCTCTGGCTAAGCCCCTTGAGTTTATTGAACGAAATACTTGCTTCGAAATTAATGCATATGTTTTTGGGGAAAAGCCGACAAAATTTATTCTCTTTGAAGATGATGGGGAAACCTATAACTTTGAAAAGGGCCTCTATAATTTGGTCAAGTTGATATGGGATCCAGAAAAGGGCGGGGAAGTAATTCGGGAGGGATCGTATCCGGAGACCAAATATAAGATCATTGAATGGAAACAAGTTAAGTCTCCTTGAAACTCGGTGCAAACTCCTTGAACATCTCCTCTAATCTTCTTTTTGTCCCTTTAGGTCTTCTTATTAGCTTTCAGCATTATGCCAAACTAGGAATTATTATGACCGGAAAATTTGGTATGTGGAAGAAAACTTTTATAGGAGTCGAGTCAGAGACATTTTATCCTCCATGTTGAAAGATTAAAGGAGGAAGCTGATTTGAGCTTACGTAAATTTTTAGAACTTGGTTATCCAACTAAAGAGATTAGAGAAAACTATCTGAGGGCCTTGGAATTTCGTTATCCTGAATGGATCCCCTGCAGCGTAGTATTTTCCCTAGCCACTTGGAAGAAATACCGGGAAAAATTGGAGGATGTGATAGTTCGCCACCCATTGATCTTCGGGAAATATGAGAAGGTTAGCCGTCGAGATTTTGATGAGATGCCGGTTGTTCACCGAAAGGGGGAATATTTCACCGATAACTGGGGGTGCGTTTGGTATAATGTTCAAGATGGATTGGAAGGGCAGGTGGTGGGTCATCCATTAGCTGACTGGAAGAGGCTGGACAATTATCAGCCACCGGATCCTCTGACTAAGACAGAGAGAGGGGAGAGAGATTGGGAGAAGATAAAAAGAAATGTTGAGGAACGCCGGAGAAAAGGACTCTTAGTAGTAGGCGATGGGGAACGCCTTTTCGACCGTCTATATTTTCTGAGAGGATTTAAAAACTTAATGATTGATATAGCTAGGGATGACCCGCATCTTCCCCAATTAATTGAAATGCTCTTAAATTATGAAATTAAGCTGATTAGAAAGTGGCTGGAAATCGGCGTTGATATGATATCCTTTCACACGGATATAGGCACTCAGAACGGGCTGATGATAAGCCCGGCGAAATTCCGTAAATATATTAAACCAATGTTCAGAAAAATATTTATGACTTGCAGAAATGCTGGCGTTCATGTTTATCTTTCTTCAGATGGACGCCTCTTAGATATTATTGATGATTTAATTGAATGCGGAGTTTCTGTGCATGATCCTCAGCTACGAGCAAATACGCTGGATGGAATATGCAAGTTTTACAAAGGTAAGATTTGCATAGACTTAGACTTAGACAGGCAAGCCTTCCCATTTTGTACGCCGAGTGATATAGAGAAAATGGTTAGGGAGACTGTTGAAAAGCTGTATCTTCCAGAAGGCGGGCTGATGATAAAAGCTGAAATCTTTGGAACAGATGTGCCCTTAGAAAACATTGTAGCGATCTGTCAAGCAGTAGAAAAATTTTGCATTGGGAAAAGATGAATTGGGCAGTATTTTTAAATTCAGACGTAATACTTTAAAAAATTCGGGATTTATCATCAAGTTAACGCTTTGCTTTCCATCTACAGTCCGATTATTTCTCTGCTTAACCTAAAGTAGGGTAGTTAACTTTAGAATTTCCATCTTATGGCTAAATCAAATAAGTTAAAAATCTCAGGCAAGCTTAAAGAAGGTAATACTTAAGTATTAAAACGGTCATTCAGTATCTAAAACGCTAGGGGTTGATTTAAATTGAATATTAAGGAGAGAACTATGGCGGTTTACCATGGAGAGGAACCCGATAAAATACCTTGGCTGGTCTATGCAGGTATTGCCCCTACAGGCTATTTGGAGCGTCAGCTTCGAAATAAAGGCATGGGCCTGAAGGCCTCAGCCTCCGTATTTAGAAAAGAAACACCTCATGTGCGGGTTGAAACCAAAACTGTCGGTGACATTGTTCATAGGACATTTCATACGCCCGTTGGCGACTTATCTATGAAAGAGAAAATTTATTTACGTGAAGGAGCCGGCGCATCATGGATCATAGAGTACCCAATAAAGGATATTAAAGATTTTGAAGTTGCCGAATTTATAGCAGAGGACACAGTTTACATGCCGGATTATGAGCCGTATGAGAGAGTGGAACGTGATTTGGGTGCTGATGGAATAGTCTTCGTCTGGGCGGGAAGACCTCCTATACAAGAAATGCAGGTCGAGCTGATGGGATTTAAGACGTTTGCCATAACGTATTACAGATATCCTAAAGAGTTCCATAGGCTCTTAAGAGTGCTAGAGAATAAGGCTGATGAACGTTATCGAATAATAGCGGAGTCACCAGCTGAGATAGTTAATGGAACTGGCAATATAAATAGTGAAATAGTGAACCCTAACCTCTTTGAAAAATACATGATTCCATTCTATAAAAAACAGTCAGACCTTCTTCATAAAAAAGGAAAGATTTTAGAAGATCACATGGATGGGAAACTGAAATGCTTGAAAGATTTAATATCTAAAACGGATATCGATGCGATAGAAGCATTTACACCTCCGCCGATGGGGGATCTGCCCCTAGCCGACGCAAGAGCCATGTGGAAGGATAAAGTTATAAGCCTCAACTTCCCCGAAGCTGTCTTCCTGAATGGTCCGAAAGCTACTAAGGAATTTACATTAAAGATCCTGAGCGAAGCGTATCCTGGCGACCGCCTAATAATCACAATTACAGAGGATATACCTCGAGAGCAGCGTTGGGCGGGCTTATCGGCGATCACAAATGCATTAAGAAAATATGGGAAATATCCTTGCTTCAAGATGTAATAGAAAGAAAAGGAATGTTTATTTTTAAATAGTAAAAATTTAGAATTCATGATTAATAGGAGCGAATATGTTTGAAAATTGGAATCCGATGGCCTCTGAAAGGAAGAAATTTACGCGAAAGGGCAGAGTTTGCGCATAAATTAGGCTTCGATGGCATTGAACTTGGACCAGAACACCTTGATGATGCAACATCAGAGCAAATACTTAAACAGATTGAGGGAACAAATCTTTCAATAAGCGCCATCGTTGGGTCGCTGAATCTTCTTAATCCCGATCCAAACATAAGGAAAAATGCTATTGAAATTGATCAAAGAAGAATTTTGATAGCGTCAGAATTAGGTGCCAGTGGAGTCATAGAAGTTCCTGTATTCGGTCCTCCATGCTTTCCAAATGTGCCTGAGGTAATCTCAATATACGACCTTGAACGAAAACTTCTGATACATGCGCTTAAAAAGCTGGCCAAGTATACTGAGCAAACCGGCGTTTCAATCCTACTTGAGCCTCTAAACAGGTATGAAACGCATTTTCTTAACCGTATTAGTCAAGCTATCGAAATAATTAGAGAAGTGGGTACAGGCCAAATTATGATCTTAGCGGATTTATTCCACATGAATATTGAAGAAGAATCCATTGAAAGGTCCTTGAAAGAGGCGCGCGATTTTTTGGGGTACATTCACTTAGCGGATAGTAATAGGCTGCCACCGGGAACCGGACACATCGATTTTCAAAAAGCCTTTAAGACTCTAAAAACTATAGGCTATGATGGATGGTTAACTATTGAGTGTGAAGCCAAAGTTGACGTAGAAAAAGATATGAAAGATGCAAGATATTTTATCAAGAATCTATGGAGCAGTGTAAACTCATCTTCAGATCTGTGTCCCTAAATAATAATAGGCTATCAAGGAAGAAGTTGCCTTGAACTCGAGGGAGAGAGTTATTCGTGCAATTGCCTTTAAATATCCAGATAGGGTGCCAATTTTACATGAAGGAATGCAAGCAGCCCCTTTGTTTGAACATGGTGAAAAGTTAGTGGATTTATGGCGGCGATATCCGGGAGATTCCGGCGACCCCTCATCTCGTCCTATTCCAAAACCGGATCCGAGGGATTTTCAGCCAGACGGAAAATATCACCGTATAGAGGTGGATGAATGGGGTACGGTGTGGGAACATCGCATCTTCGGAGTTTTCGGAATAGCTGTTAAACGACCCTTGGATGATCTCTCTAATCTTAAGAATTAT
>JAGTRG010000038.1:347-12396 GCA_018396435.1 Candidatus Bathyarchaeota archaeon | reverse complement strand
GTTATTGCCTTCGATATCCCTAACATATTGAATCTGAAAACCTTTTTTCGGCATACCTACAGTGATTACTCCCTCAGGTGAGCCAGATGTATAGGTTAAGGTTATATTGTATAATATGTCAATTGAACCATCCTTATTCACACATATTTGCATCCACTCCTTGTCAACCCTATATGTGACAGGAACACCTTTAACAAGAATGGTGAAAGCTGGAAGAAGCAGAAGCAAAATAATGATTGAAATCGAACTACGCATTTTTAAGCCTCATCTGCAATTGTCACCATAAAGGCTCCTCTGTTAATTCAAAGCTATTTCCGCAGTAACTGCATGTTACAACTGGTTTTCCAGCAACCACCCTAACTTTTGTTGCGTCTATAATGGCGCCGCAAGTTGGGCAGCGTACCTCTTTAACTTTAACCGGACCGCCAACGGATATTGTCTGTTTAATTTCTACAGGTTTTTTCTCCCGGCTTAATATGAGCAACAATACTGCGATTGATATAAAAACAAGTCCCTCAAAGAAGTAGATTATCCCGAGATTAACCGAAATCATGAAAACCGCTCCTAAAAAAAGGAGAATAGCGGAAACAACATATGCAACAGCTTTCCATAATCCCTTAGCCATTCGCCCTAAATCTCCAGTCGAACATGTTAAAGAATAAATGTCACACATGTTTATAACTGTTAATGATTTTGATATTTCTGATAACTCTCCAACCTTTACTTTCTTTTCCTCAGAACTTTAACGCCCTCGTAATCAGCAACATACTGGTAGCCCACTTCAAGCAGTTTTATGAATTCCTCGAGTTTTTTCGCTTTTCGCAGTTGCAACCTCAAACTCGTACTCGCTGTATACTCCGTAAACCGTTTCAGCCCAGTGCACATTCATTCTGGGTGTTGCCGGAGAAACTTCTGAACGTGGAAAGCGTTCGGAACCCTATAAGCCTCCAAAGTGCCCCTCCAATGCCGGAAAGTATGGAAGTGGATCTGTTTAAACCTTGGGTTGCTGAGTTTATAGGCTAGGCGTGCCCGCTGATTCGTGAAGTTAACCCTTAAACTTTGAAGTGTTGAAAATATCCGCTCGCCCTTCCTCGGTAGATTCTCAAGCATCTTTATGCATTTCTCTGAGACTCTGTAAACACCCGTCTCGCTCCCCTTCTCCGGTTCGTTTATGTAAATAAGACGCTTCTCGAAGTCAACATCCACCCATTTAAGCCTAGCAGCCTCACCAGCCCTAGCAGCCGTCTCCTTCAGAACCTGGCAGAAAGCAGCAAGCCGAGGAGATAAGCCGGCGATAAACTTAGTTAGGCATCTTCTTCAACGCTTCCTTAACGCTCTCCGGATTACGCAGATTAGCGCCGGCGCGCATTAGAAGCCATGCTCTTAAAAATTTTAGGCAGCCAAAAATGAGGCTCGATACCGAAAACACGGCGGTTTATAAAGATATGGAAGCCTTTAGCTCCTGAAAAACTAATCGAAATATCAGACTCCTTTATGTCGTATTTGTCCATAAGATACTTGACTACAGGAAGAGCTTCTTTCTGGGCTCTCTCCGGATTCTTTTCATCATCAAAGTCCATGCCGAAACCAGCGAGAACAGGCTCGATAAGCGGGTCATCTGTGTAGTAGCGGAAAAACGAGGAATAAAGCTCGGTGTCATCTGGCTGTTGTTTTCGCCATCTGTCAAGCTCCTCAAGTGCTATGAATTGGTTCCTATTCTGGACCCCGTGGGCAACCTCGATAAATCGGCAGTCCCAATCATCACGACCCGAATTAAGGGAAACACTTAAATCACTAGACACCTCTAGCATATCTTAGCCCCACCCTTTTTTCAATTACTTCTCCCTTTGTGTTTTCACAACCTTGACATCTTTGCACGTGAAGTCGGAATGATGCTTACATGTTCGGCAGTCATTAGGGGGAATAGGCTTTCCTGTGCCGATGCATGCCGGTAAAGTGCTGTCCTCCCTAATTTTATAACGCCTCTCGCTCACAAGCAACCCCCTCCTGGAATCCTAGTTTCTTATAGCATAAGAACCTTTAGAGGTGAATAAGGAGTGAAGAAGAAAAAGATAGCTATCAGGATAATAGCAGTGTTATTAATAATAATTCTTTTGATGTCAGCGCCTATGCCTGGATTGCCAGTTCAGATGAGCGTATTTGAGTACTTTCGAAACTACCTACTTCTTTTCTACGATATTGAGTTGCCAGAAATATATTTCTCGCCGAAACCAGAAATTATTCCCAAAGGAAAAATTGCCTTTGCTGTCATTCCGGATTATGACTATGGAAGTATCTACATTGCCAATGTCGATGGTAAAAACATCACTTTATTTATCAAGGATATCAGAATACGTGGAGATATAGCTTGGAGTCCGGATGGAAAAGAGATTGCTTTTGTTGGTCCTAGTCCACTACCCGTTGATAGCAGGATTTATACAGTCAACATGCAAGGGAAAATCCGTATCCTTATCCAATTTTCCCAGATGCGCGTTTCAAGCCCACTATGGAGCCCTGACGGTAAATACATTGCCTTTGAGGCAACCTCTTACCAAAAAATTGAAGGAGATACTACTGGCATGTCCGGTATTCGAATTGGAAACACTTTTTACGCCGAGATGGAGTCTAGTATTTACTTACTGAACGCTGACGGCACTAATATCACTAAAATAATGGAAGACACGGGGCAACCTAGTTGGTCGCCTGATGGTAAAAACATTATCTTTGTTTCTTATCGCGAAAGTAACTATGGAAATATCCAGATCATGAATATTGATGGTACAAACATAACAAAGTTGGTTAAGGGGAATTATCCCGCCTGGTCACCGAATGGAAAAGAAATCGCCTTTGTTAGTTGGATTGGTGACACGAAAAAGGCCTGGTCCCAGCAAATCTTTGTTATAAACAGTGAAGGAGGTAATCTCACCATGCTCACTAATTTCCGCAAAGAAGAGTTGGGGAATATAACATTTTAAAACCCACCTACTCACCCAATGGTCAAAAGATTGCTTTCACTATCCGACGCTCACGAGACACTGGAAAGGGATACTATACCCCTTACTTCGAATTATACATAAACTCAGATGGCACTAATTTAACCAAACTTGCAATAGACAACACTCGTAGAGTAATGGAATATAGCCGGGATATATCTGATGTAACGCTCAACAGAACAGTTGAAGAGGTTGCATTGAAAGACTAAAATTTCTTCCTGCACACGCAACGAGTCATGAATTTGATGAAACAAAAATTACGATATATTGCATTGAACCAAATCCACGCTGTAGAAACATTCGTTGCATCCAGGCTCATTTGCATAGCAATCTGAACTATTTGTTCTTGTGAAGTAGCATCCTAAAGATGAGTAGAGACAATCTCCGCACCAGGGTATTTTTTCACTTATTTTTCGCCTAGTTTCCCTAAAACTCACATATGCCTTTTCTCCCCATATTTTCTCCACGTTTTCCTCTTTTAAGTTACCAAAGGTTACAGCATGCACATTTTTAGCGTGCATATTAACATAGGCTGGATGTGAATATGCGAACTCTAGGCATGGCGCGACCGTTCCATCCGACCTAATAAAGGCCGTGTTTTTATCGACGTAGGGACATCTTCTTTCTTTTGCATCTGGGTAAAGGTTTGGAGTCTTTATTTCTACACCGTACTCATGAGCTATTTTCCTGCAAATTTCAAAAATTCTCTCAACATCTTCACTTATCTCAATAATTTTATCCCTTAAATAGAACAGAAGAGGAAGATTGATCCAATATCCATTCTTCTCCGCCTCGTTCCAAAACTCGCTTATCATCCTAGAAGCTTTCGGCTCAATCTCCAGCCCGTAGATTCTCCCAAAAGATTCGCGAATAGATTCACGTATCAAGTTCCAGTCGTACTTAAGAGATGATTTAACTATTTCAAATGGTATTCTGCTCAAAGGTATGTATACGGATTTTCGGAACATTTCCTCAGTATAGGGCATGATGTGAGAAATGAGGATGTAGTCCACTTCCTCCTGGGAAAGTTCCTTAACTAAATTTGGAAGATCCATGAAATTGTCTATCATCACAACCGCCTCTGCACCTAACCTTAATGTTCCATTAAGATTCTTTTTCATTTTAGAGGCATGCTTGAAATTCCTTAGAATCACTGTAGGCTCAGATCCTTCCCTAATATACTTAAGCTTGGTGACATCGGTTGTGTCTATCGAGAACGATATATTGTCCACGCCTATTCTTAAAATCTTCTCGGTTAACCGTGGATCCAGAAGAGATCCATTTGTGCTTATGAGGATTTCACTGTCCCCCGGCAGCTCTTCCCTTGCAATTTTAAGCATCTCAATGAAGTTTGGGTTTGCAAAAGGCTCTCCAAGCCCATAAAGTATAAGTCTCCTTAAATGTGGAAATGTTGTCTTTGCAACTCGCCTATATAAGTCCAGATTTAAATCCCCCATTTTAGCATCCCATACGCGTCTTATGCACATTTGACAGTTAAAATTACATCTGTTGGTGACCTCTATTTGCAGAGCCTCTGGATAATCCGCATCCATCTTTAGCCTTCCTTAATTAATACGCTCTCAACCTCCGGCTAATGGAGGAAAAATCGCTATTACATCATCGTCCTTTATTTCAATATTCCCTTTAAAATCCTTAATGTTTCTGCCATTTACCGTGAATATTCGGTCATCTCTTACTTTATTACGTTCTTTATCATAAATATCATTAAAAAATTCTTCACCTAGAATCTTCGATGCGTTTTCAATCAGATCCTTAATGGTTCCATCGCATTCAACATATACCTCTCTAACTCCATATTTCTTTCTTAAGGTTGCAAAAAGCTTAATTTTAACTGACGGCATAAGCATCACTAAATGTTAAATGGGAAAATAAAAATAAAAGGTTGATGGAAGACAATTTGATAGATTATAGTTCGATCTCAAGTTCCTTCAGTTTCTCTGAGGACGGCTTGCCGTTGATCCATCCGCGAAGCTTATAATATTCCTCTTTCATTTTCTCAAGTTCAACCACGTGCCCTTTAGCCGGCCCCTCTGGCATAGGCTCCCCGATTAAGCGCCCAGGCAATGTATCATCATTTCCATCAAAGCCATACTTGTTTATTATCACCCTTTCTAGGTTGTATATTCTTTCGCCGATCCTTAGAAGGTCATCTTCAGTCAAACTCCATCCCGTTATGGCTGAAAGCAGATCGGCATAATCTTTAACGCCTAAAGCAAATGTTGAGAAGAGGCAGTTAACGGTTGAGTTTACGACGCAGGTGAAGTCTTGGAAGAGTTTGGCCCACTTGGCTTTACCCTCAGGAACCAACGGATCTATCTTTTCCGGTATACCTAAAATTTCTGAGGAAACGGTGTATCCGGTTACGTGGCATCCTCCCCTATTCGCGGTGGCATAGGTTAAGCCAATTCCCTTAATTGCTCTTGGATCATAAGCTGGCATCTCAAGCCCCTTAACGCTCATCGAGAGTTCCGGATGACCGTAAATCTCACAGAGCTTCTTTGATCCTAGAGCTAGATATTTTCCAAATCCAGTTCTATATGCTGTGCGCCAAACAGCCTCAACAAGCGCCGCTGAGTTTCCAAATTTCAAATCCAGCCCCTGAAGATCTTCTTTAGGTATATATCCTCTTTCGTTTAACTCCATAGCTGCGGCTATTGTTGAACCCATGCTGATCGGGTCCAGCCCAAACTCATCGCAATAATGGTTGGCTTTAATAATGGCGTCTAAGTCTTTAACAGCCGTTGAGCCGCCTAGAGCCCATATTGACTCATATTCCGGTCCTTCAGTGCCTAGGATTTGGAAGGGACCTGTTTTGACGCTTGTAATTCTTCCGCATCCGATGATGCATCCCCAGCATGCTCTTCTTGCAGTTAGGTAGGTTTCCGCCAGCGTTTCCCCACTTATTTTCTCAGCATCCGGGTTTACACCAGTTTGCCAGTTCTTATATGGTAAGCCGCCAGCCGTATTAATCACGTTAATAAGTATTGCTGTGCCATATGTTGGCAACCCTTCACCAGTTACAGCGTTCTTCCTCATTTTTTCAAGGCATTCCCTCGAGATTTCTCTAAACTTGTCCGGCTCAGCCACCGGAACCTTCTCCTCACCGGACACAACAACGGCTTTTAGTTTTTTAGACCCCATAACGGCGCCCAAACCGGTTCTTCCAGCCGCCCTATGCTCATCATTAACTATACATGCCATTCGAGCCAGATTCTCTCCAGCTGGGCCGATGCATGCAACACTTTTATTTTTGCCCCCAACCTTCCTAGTTAGAATCCTGCATGTGTCAAAAACGTTTTTACCCCAAAGGTCACATGCGCTTCTCAGATCCGCCTCGCCATTAACAATCGATAAATAAACTGGATCTTCCGAAGCTCCCTCAATAACTATGGCATCAAACCCTGAGAATTTTAGGAATGGCCCCCATTCGCCGCCCGAATTAGCGCTTCCAATAGAACCCGTTAAAGGTGATCTTAGGGCCATAGCATGATATCGTCCGGAGCATGGGAAACCCGGCACGCCTGTTCCAGGTCCAGTGGCGAAAATTAAAACATTCTCAGGTCCGAGGGGATCTATATCTGCAGGCAGTATACCTTTAGATTCGTAGTCTTTGAGGTATTGATAAAATGTGTAAACAGCATATCCCTTGCCGCCGAGATATCTTTTGACAGCTTCCTCCGGTGTAGATTCAACATTTAATGTTCTAGCCGTTAAGTCAACTCTGAGGATTCTTCCCATATATCCGCCTGACAATGGGTAAACCCCCGAGAAAAAATTAAGATTTTTCAATATTTAAAAATAACGTTAAATACTATGAGAAAGAACGTCATGGTCGCCTTTATTTAAAAATGAACATTAAAGCCGCAATTTTTCCATAAATATCGTCAGCGTGCTCTATATTAACCATGGTGATAAGATTTCTTTGGGGTTATGTCCAAAATTATTTCCCAACTTACCTTTGGCTTAGGAGCAAGATTGCTTGCGCCAAATCGCCGTTTGTCTGCTCGAGAGCTGTCCTCGCTTCTTCTAGGCTTACATTTGCTTGTTGCGCAACAAGCTGAACATCCTCCTCCGGTATCATGAGTTTTCTTTCGATGGTTTTCTCAGATATGTTTCCACCAGTTATTTGGAATATTTTTTGTCCCTGAACTTCCAGGACAGCAACTTCCGGATTCTCAATAACTATCTCTTTACTGCTTGTTTTAAGTATTACTTCTTTAACTTCCATCGGGCTCATACTTAAGCCCATACGTTGCATAAGCCTTTTAGCCTCTCGTGGGCTGATTTTTCGCATTTCTTTCGGCACCTCTCATAATATTTACTTTTTATAATAGTAATCCTTCTTTTTAATTTTCGCCTCTCCCCCTACGAACCTTCACTGCAACACCTCTTTTAAATGCCTTCATTTCCATCCCTGAAAGTAAGGCTCTGCCTACAGCTACGATTTCACCTTTACCGTCTATGACTATGACCTCTTCTCCAGGACGGATTTCCTCATCTAAATCAACAATATATTTGGCGAAAACGTCTTTTCCACCTTCTACAAAGGGCACAGCATCCTGTTCAATTTGAACCCATAAGCGTTTAGGCTGCATAATTTCAAAAATTCTTTTAGCACCATCCATAGTTAACGTGAAGAGCCCGGTTAAGGGATTTAATGTTGCTAAAAGATTTTTGCCAAGATAAATATGTTTCACTTTGCCAGTTCTTTTCGAGAAGACTATTTCAACATTATCTGGAAAAAGCTTTTCACCTACTCCTTTACCAAACTGGTAATCAGCAATCTTCCTTATTTTCTCTAAAGCAATCCTTTTCTCAAACATACGACGTTTTTCTCCAAAAAATCAACATACATGAATATTATTGCCAAGCATTTTTATTAAAACTATTCGTCTCTTTCTCCCTAACCAGCGCCATAAAATCATATCTCTAATAAGAGCAAGCCTTATTAGGTTGTTTTCCCAAAAAAGTATTGGGGCTTTCCAACCACTAGCTCGTGTAAGGAGTATCAAGACTGCTTCTTTACTTGTTGGCGGCATTTAGCTCCAGTACTAGAGAATGTAAATGGTAAATAGGAGGTGATAATGGGTTGAAATATATAGGATTTTGGGAATACGCTCCAGGCAGCCTCATGAAGGTTATTGAGAAGTTTAGGCAGATGACGGCGGAAAGGGAGAAAGGGAATGAGGATTTTGCGAAGATGATCTTTGGTCCATTCCGATTATTTGGTGAGAGCAAAGGTTTCACAATATTTGAAACAGATGATCCGGAGAAACTTACGAACATCGCAAACTTCTACATGCCTGAAGTGAAATGGAATTTCATTCCAATACATGAAGCCACTGAATACATAAAATCAACAATGGCGGATATCTATCTCAGAAGGAAATAGGTTAAAAAATACTTGGCGATATCTATCTTGACATTACATTCGTCATCTATAAAAGTACAGTGCCATCAATGCTTATAAAAAATTCTTATATCTAAAATTGTTTCAGATTTATAATTATTGGAGAGTGAATTAATTTATGAAAGAGGTTCCGGAATGGGAAAATCCAAGAGTTACTGGGAAAAATAAAGAGCCAGCCCATACAACCCTCACGCCTTATCCAGATGAGAAAATGGCGCTTGAATGCGTGAAAGATAAGTCTCCCTGGTTATTGACGCTTAACGGCGAATGGAAATTTAAGCTGTATGAAAACCCAAATCTAGTGCCTGAAGGCTTTTATGCGCCGGATTATGATGCTGAAAGCTGGGACGTCATCTTAGTCCCGAGCAATTGGCAGATGTATGGATACGATAAGCCAATCTACGTTAATGTCAGATACCCATTCCATGCTGATCCGCCTCGCGTTCCGCATGATTGGAATCCAAACGGAATCTATCGCAGAACATTCACTATTCCAAACGACTGGTTTGGTAAACAAGTATTTCTAGTCTTTGACGGTGTTGATTCAGCGTTCTATGTGTGGATTAATGGGCAGATGGTTGGGTACAGCGAGGACAGCAGATTACCCGCAGAATTCAATATTACACGATATATTAAGCCCGGAGAGAACACGCTGGCAGTTAAGGTTCTACGTTGGAGCGATGGAAGCTACCTAGAAGATCAAGACATGTTCCGTTTAAGCGGGATATATCGCGATGTTTACTTATACTGTACGCCCAACATTCACATACGTGACTTCTTTGTAAGGACAATTTTCGATGGGAATTACCAAGATGCAACCCTAAAAGTGAGGGTTAACGTCCGAAACTATTCAAATGAAATATCAAAATTGAATATTTTGGAAATCAAACTTTTTAATCATGAAGGGCTTCCAGTATTGGATGAACCCATAATCAGCCATTTTGGCGGAATAAGGCCTAAAAGTGAAGCTGTACTTGAGGTTGAGAGGAAAGTTTCAAGGCCTAGGAAATGGTCGGCTGAAGACCCCTATCTTTACACGCTGCTTTTTACGCTGAAGAATGAGAGAGGTGAAATAATTGAGGTTGAAAGCTGCCACGTTGGCTTCCGCCAGATTGAGATTAAGGGCGGGCGCATACTGGTAAATGGCGTGCCAATCTATCTTAAGGGGGTTAATAGACATGAGCACGATGATGTAAGGGGACATGCCGTTACAGTAGAATCGATGGAAAAAGACATAATTCTAATGAAACGCTTCAACTTTAACGCTGTACGCACTTCTCATTATCCAAATCACCCCGCCTGGTACGACCTCTGCGATAAGTATGGAATTTACGTGATTGATGAAGCCAACATTGAATGCCATGGGCTCGTCGGCTTCTTAAGAACAATTTTCCAAGCTGAGGAGACCCTGGGCAAATCATGGGAGGAACTTATGCAAGAGTTTCGAGAAGAACTTAAAAAGAGATCATGGGAGGAGATCATGGAGGAAATATCAAAGAGGTTTGCCAGATATGTGGAGCCAGCGCATGATCCAGAGTGGCTTCACGCATTTATGGAGCGGTTTGTCAGGATGGTTGAGAGGGATAAGAACCATCCATGCGTCATAATATGGTCTCTTGGAAATGAATCTGGTTATGGTCCTAATCATGATGCGCTATCCGGATGGGCCCGCGGTTACGACCCGACAAGACCTGTGCATTATGAGGGAACAATACATACCCGCGAAAGGAAAATCTCAAGGAGCGTTGATATAATAAGCATAATGTATCCATCCCTTGAAAGGCTAATATATCTGGCAGAGGACCCTGAAGAGGACAGGCCCATAATAATGTGTGAATACGCCCACTCGATGGGCAACAGCACAGGCAACCTTAAGGAGTACTGGGAGATAATTTATAAATATAAGCGTCTATGCGGAGGCTTCATATGGGACTGGGTTGATCAAGGATTAAAACGCGTAACAGAGGACGGCCAGGAATGGTGGGCTTACGGCGGGGACTTTGGCGATGAACCGAACGATGGAAACTTCTGCATAAATGGCCTAGTTTGGCCAGATCGTACGCCCCATCCAGCCATGTGGGAATGTAAGAAGATCCAACAGCCTGTTGAGGCTGAGGCTGTTGATCTTTCCAATGGAACGATTCGGATCTTAAATAAACACGACTTTACTGACTTAAGCATCATCGACATATTCTGGGAGCTAACTGAAGACGGAAAAGTGATCCAGCAAGGAATGTTGCCTAAACTCTTCACCTCACCCCGTGAGAGCGAGATTGTAACTGTACCATTTAAAGTTCCAGAACAGCTTAAGCCCGGAGCTGAATACTGGCTGACAATCCGATATAAACTTACAAAGGACACTTTATGGGCTGAGAGTGGTCATGAGATCGGTTGGACCCAATTTAAGATGCCCTTCGAGGTTCCTTCGGGACCGGTGGTTAAAGTAAGCGATATGCCGCCTCTTAAGTTTGAGGAATCAGCTGATAAAATAGAGATTTTAGGAAAGAATTTCAGCCTAGTCTTCAATAAGAGGGATGGATGTATAAGTTCTCTCATTTATGGAGGTTTCAACATCATAAAGAAGGGCCCCCTCCTAAATCTCTGGCGCGCGCCGACAGATAATGATGCACCAAGATTAGCTCTAATGTGGCGTGGCGCTGGGCTTGACCGCTTAAAGCATATGGTTAGGGAAGTTAAAACTGAGAAGATTTCAGATCAACTAGTCTACGTGTCTATTAGCACATTGCTCTGCACACCGGAGGAAAATGAGCGGTTCAAATGCAATTACCTCTATAAAATTTATGGAAGCGGGGACATAATGGTCGAGGTGGATGTTAACCCAGCTTCGGGGCTTCCACCGTCATTGCCAAGAGTTGGTCTGCAGTTAACCCTTCCAGGAGGATTTGAGAATGTCGCATGGTTCGGACGTGGCCCGCATGAAAACTACTGGGATAGGAAAGAGGGGGCGCAGATTGGATTTTACAGCGG
The DNA here is from genome assembly GCA_018396435.1 of Candidatus Bathyarchaeota archaeon. Taxonomy (GTDB): domain Archaea; phylum Thermoproteota; class Bathyarchaeia; order Bathyarchaeales; family DTEX01; genus DTEX01. The sequence continues at coordinate 984 of JAGTRG010000038.1, read as the reverse complement.
AACCGTTGATGAGCAATATGTACCCTACATTAAGCCTCAGGAAAATGGAAATAAAACCGATGTCCGCTGGGTTTCGCTCACCAACAATCTTGGAATTGGACTTCTCGCTATTGGAATGCCGTTGATGGAGTTTAGTGTTCACCACTATACGATAGAAGACTTTGAGAAGGCGAAGCACACCTATGAACTTAAGAGGCGAGAGGATATAACATTAAGTCTCGACTATAAACAGTCAGGCTTAGGAGGGGGAAGCTGCGGACCTGACACGTTGCCTCAATACCTAGTCAAACCTGAGCATATCCGTTTCAGCCTTAGGCTGAAACCTATTTCACCAAGCGAATCTGCGATGTGCTTGAGCAAACAAAAGATTGAGCATAATTAAATACTTAACTCCCGTCCCTATTTTTTTATAGAATTTCTATCTAGGGAAACGCCTAATTAAAGGCTTATATAGATCTATTCTTCTGTCAGACCATAAGTTGTTTCTAGGTGTAATATTCTTTTGATCTGCTTTTCCAGGATCTATTTCAACAACGCGGATATCTTCATTTCTTCTTCCGCTCTTAGCCAAAATCTCCATGTTCGGGTCTAATATTTGACTCATCCCCCTAAATTTCACCCCTCTCTCAACGCCAAC
>JAGTRG010000038.1:0-337 GCA_018396435.1 Candidatus Bathyarchaeota archaeon | reverse complement strand
TGTACAGATGCGCCTAAGAGGCCTTTTTGACAGTATGGCAAAATGAGATTTGAGGGAGGGCATATTATTTGGGCTCCGCTCAAAGATAATATGCGCGCAACCTCTGGAAAGAACCAATCGAAGCATATCATAATGCCTATCCTAGCCTTGGGCAAACTATGAACTTGGAACGGTATGTCGCCTCTAGAAAACCATAATTTTTCTTCATTGAAAAGGTGTGTTTTCCTATAGAGGGCGATAAAGCCTTGGGGGCCGACTAAAACAGCCGAGTTAAAGAACAGTTCACCGCTTTTCTCCGGCAAACCAGCTACAATATGCATATTCCGTTTTCCGTTCT
>JAGTRG010000037.1:11329-13172 GCA_018396435.1 Candidatus Bathyarchaeota archaeon | reverse complement strand
GTAAAATAAAAGAGCACGCTCAGGATCTAGGGATGGAATTCATATGGTATACGCCCACAGAATATTGTGTTCTAAACCCCTTAAAGTTAGAGTTGGGAATAAAAACTTGCAGCGCATGCCGCATAAGCATGTGCGTAGAACCGGATGGAACGGTTATCCCATGCCAAAGCTATTTCACACCTCTGGGAAACATGCTTAACGACGATTGGATGAAAATATGGCGGCACCCACTATGCCTCGAGATTAGGTCGAGAAAATATGTTCCGGAAAAATGCTATGAATGCCCAGACCTAAATATCTGCGGATGCGGATGCCCACTGAAAATTAAGTATGAAACCTTCGTCTGCAGCAACACGCCGTAAACGTTTTTTAAGGCAACGCTTAACGAACGAAGATGCTCATCAATCAAGTTCCAAAAGATGTTAACGCGGCCTTCAACATTTTATAGGCTTCATCAGGCGAACTTACAGTTAGAGATATTTTCTCGAATGGGCAAATGTCATCGCCGCGTCTATTCAATATTTTTGGAACGAGATTATCATATTCGGCCTTTATGCCTGCCTCCTCTAAAACAGTTAGGCCCCATTTGCTCATTGTAACAGCGTAAACCTCGCTAACATGCGAATAAATTAAAAGTAGCGCCGCTGCTCTACCAACAATTTTATCTGCGACGGAAGATGAGTGAAGTGATCCATTTATGCTTTCGATAGCTTGAATTAGTCCGGCTACGCCTGAAAGACGCGACTCAAATATGACTTTTCCATCCCTAACGATGACCAAGGATAAGTTTCTATTTTTCAGAAAATCTTTAGCTATATCTAGATCCCTCATTTCTCCGCATTCTCCAAAAATGTTATCTGACACATACTTAATAAAATATATTAATGTTTTGCAATAGCTTTATTTTTAATTGGCTGCGAATATTCTTTTGTGATATCGATGAGCAGCCGTCTTGAAAAATTAAGGAACATTTTAGCGTCAGAAAATGTCGACGCCGTCCTAATATCCGATGAGAAAAATATTTTCTACTTCGCTGGGTTTTTCGGCGGCTTTAGACTTTTAGCTCCCATAGATGGGGAGAGCATACTCTTCGTTCACTCCGTCAATTATGAGGCTGCTAGGGAGCAAGCTAAAAACGTGAAGGTTGAGCCTATAAGAATCGGTGAAAAAGCAGATTCTAAAATTTTCGAGGAAGTGAACAGAAGCGGCATTAAGTCGCTGGGGCTTGATAGGATAGGCGCCGCAGAATACTTAAGGATTAAGGAGGGTCTGAAAGATGTTAGGATTGAATTTCTAGATAATGCCATCTGGTCACTACGCAAGGTTAAGGATGAGAATGAGATTGCATATATGAGAAAAGCAGCGGAACTAACCAGTAAGGGTATGGAGAAGGCGATTGAAATAGCTAGAGCTGGACTGAGGGAGTATGAGGTTGCGGCAGAAATTGAGTTTGAAATGCATAAATTAGGCTCAAACGGTATCGCTTTTGATACTATAGTATGCAGCGGGCCGGATTCAGCGTTTCCACATGGCGGATGGGGTGAACGTGAACTCAGAAGCGGGGATCTGGTCGTTATCGATATAGGCGCCAAATATCGTGGCTATTGCTCCGATCTAACGAGAACCCTAATTATTGGCACACCTTCAGAGAAGCAGATCCATATTTATAGGACCATCGCTGAGGCGCAGAAAGCCGCTATAAGCCGAATGAAATCTGGTGAAAAAGCCAGCGAGATCGATGCTGCTGCCAGAAAACATATAGTCGAAAGGGGCTACGGCGAATACTTCGTTCACAGCCTAGGGCATGGCGTTGGGCTGGATATTCATGAGCCCCCAAGCCTAG
>JAGTRG010000037.1:0-11319 GCA_018396435.1 Candidatus Bathyarchaeota archaeon | reverse complement strand
CTAATTTCTTGTAATGCTGTAACTGTTGAGCCGGGTATATATATTCCCGGCTTCGGCGGGGTGCGCATTGAGGACACGATTCTCATCCGTGAGGAAGACGCTGTAAAGTTGACTGACGCGCCCATATTACAACTTTGACATATTGGACCGCACTCATTCTAACCCAAGATTTTTCTTATAACAATTCCGTTCGGACTTGTCTCTTCGAATATTATACATTGGAACTTGTAGATTTTTGTTCCCTTCATAACCCAGCAGTCAGGCGACAAGCCAGCTTTCATGCAGCATTGGCACAGAAATTCTTCTTCATCCCAGCCCCATTCCACAGGCACTTGTGGAAGCAGAAGACCTTTATAGAAGCCCCTCTCAACTATAAGCCCATCCTCCCCAATTTTTATCTTCGACGGATACTCATTTGGGGATTTAACATCGATAAGTTTTGGTTCAGTTAAAACGCTAACTTCGAAGACCACTTGGTTAAGCTCGCGCATGGTCATTGGTGGAAAACGCGGGTCTCTAGTTGCTGATTCTATAGATGCCTCAATAACTGCTCTAATAAGGGGGTAAACTGGATATGGGAAGCCTATGCAGCCCCTTAAGCTCTTCTCGCCGTCTACCACCTTATTTATTGTAACAAAAACCCCTTTTTTCTCTAGAAGATTTGGTGAAACATTTTCTGGAGGGCTTATTATTCTTCCATCTTTAAGATTTTCCTCAACAGCCTTTCTGGCAATCTTAACAAGTAGAGATCCTTCCTCAGCTGATAGGTTGAATTCCATAGCGGATCATCAAATATTAATGTGCAAAGCAATTAAAAAAGATTATAGCATGCTCTTGTTAGAGGCTTAAGTGCTTTTCAGCTTGTTGCATACTAATTTTTTCACAGATGTTCTCATACCTATATAAGCAGATTGCACCATACCCACGAAAAGCCCAGTCTCCACAACCCCAGGAATCATCTTCAACTCCTCATTCAGCTTTTTCGGATTTTCGATAATTCCAAAACCCGCATCAAGTATGAAGTTTCCATTATCAGTTATATAGGGCGCCCCCGCCCTAATCTCTCTTAAACATGGTTTTCCGCCCATCTCTCTAATTTTCGCTGTGACAAATGGTTCAGCGAAGGGTAAAATCTCGATTGGCAGAGGCTGGCCCCCGCCAAGGTGATCAACCAGTTTTCTTTCATCCGCAACTATGATTAGTTTCCTTGAGGATGCTGCGAGAATTTTCTCCCGCGTTAGGGCGCCGCCCATGCCCTTTATCAAGTTTAAATTTGGATCGATTTGATCAGCTCCATCAATTGTTAGGTCCACCGTTGGGTGCTCATGAAGCGTTGTTGTTGGAATGCCGCATTTTACGGCTAGAAGAAGCGACTGATATGATGATGGAACGCTTAGAACTCTCAGTTCGGCTCCCCTTATTCTCCGACCTATTTCTTCTATAGCGTACTTAACAGTTGATCCTGAACCAAGACCGATGATTAAGCCATCTTTAACTTCGCTATTTACAGCCTCAACCGCAGCCCTTCTCTTCGCATCCTCAACCCAATCCATATCTCACTCCTCAACCTCTATCTGACTAAGTCTGCTAAGAACTTTTTCAACCTCGGCCATTATTTTTTCAATTCTTTTATCAGCCTCGCTCTCTTCTCTTTCCTCTTTTTCCGGGCTCGGTTGCTCAGTGACAGACTTAGGCTTGGCACCTTCCCTCCTCCTTCTGGGAGCAGGGATCTTTTCAAGATGCTCCTCCTCCTTTTCTCTCGCTTCCTCTTTAGGCTTAGTAGCTAATTCCGCTGGTGGAGGCGCCAGTCCAGTTATTGTTCTTAACTCTTCGATCCTCCTATTTAGAGTTTCAAATCTCTCCGAGAACATTTTTATGAATTCTTCCTGCATTCTTTCTAACTCATTTAGAGCTATGATTGATTCGCCTCTTGCAATCTCCTGCTTCACCCGCTCCAAATCCTCCCTATACTTCAGTATTAGGCTATCCCGCTCCTCAACGGTTATTTTTCCCTCAGCCTGAGCCTCATACAGCCTCCTAATAGCGTAGCTTAAGATTTCCCGCTCAAGCTCGAGCACTCTGAGCTTATCCTTAGCCTCTTTAATAGCTTCGTCTGAAACCGTTTTACTAGTAGGCCATGGCCATTTTTCCGGTGGGCTGCCGCTTACAGGGGTTTTCTCAACCTTTAGCGCGATTTTTCTCCTCTCACGCTCCATCAGCCACAACGTTGTTAAGGCCACTAGGGTGACGCCGAAGATCACGGTTAAGTAAAACCATAAGTCCAAACCGCCAGCCTCTCAATGCGTAACTGATGCTGATACTACATTTCTGCTAAATTACAAAATATAACTTTCTATTCCGAACAATTTTATTTATATTTGAAGGTATGCATTACATTAATTAATTAAATCCATGCTACCACGCCGAGTGGAAGGTTAAGGAGAAAAATCATGTGTTCCCATAAGCTTTCGTTAAGGAGATACGGGTTGATACCCGCCACCATAACTCCGATGGATAAGAATTACAGTGTGGACTATGATCAACTTGCAGATTATATTCGCTGGCTCACTAAATTTGACGTTGGCGGATTAGCGGTTAACGTTGATACTGGCGAGGGACCGCATTTATATCCAGAGGAACGCGCAGGCATACTGAGGGCATTATCTTCAATAGTTAGGGGGAAAGTTTCAATAATAGCTGGTCTACATGCCAGGAACACTGAAGAAGCTGTGAAGTTAGGTTTGGAAGCTAAGGAGGCTGGCGCTGATGGATTGCTAGTCTTCCCACATCCGGCTTTTTCCGGCGAATCAGCTGTTGACGTAATATACAACTATCACTTGGAAATATCTGAAAAGGTTGATATGCCCCTAATACTTTTTCAGTTGCAGCCCTCGCTTGGTGGCGTTGAGTTCAGCCCTGAAACGCTGTTAAAACTTGTGGAGATCGAGAATGTCATAGCAATGAAGGAGGCCTCGTTTGATGCAAGAAAGTTTGTGAACGTCATACGCATACTAAGCAATGCTCCCAAAAGGATCACTGTGTTAACGGGAAATGATAACATTATTTATGAATCCCTGATTTTAGGCGCTGAAGGCGGGCTTCTGGGGTTTGGAACTATAGCAATTGATAAGCAGGTTGAAATGTTTAGGCTTGTTGCTCAGCACCAATTCAAGGAAGCTAGGGAAATCTGGGAGGAGATACTGCCGTTGGAAGAAGCGATCTTTTCCCCTCCGGTCAGAAACTATAGGGCACGTTTAAAAGAATCACTTGTTATGATGGGAATCATCAAAACCCCTTATGTTAGGCCACCGCTGCAGCCCATATCTGAGGAGGAAAGAAAGATGCTGAGGAAAATATTGAAGAGCCTTAATATGTTGTAAGGGGGCTTATTTGAATGACGGTAGACATTTCAGTTAACATATCCGGCTTAACATTTAAGAACCCGATAATTGTGGCTTCAGGATCGAGAACAGCATCTGCAAAGCACATCCTGAAATGCTTTGAAAATGGAGCTGCAGGAGCCGTCACAAAAACAATGACCTTCGATGTTATGCAACAGGTTCAGCCGAAACCCAGAATGCATGTTGTTAATCCTGAGGATGCTTTAAGAGGAAGATTCTACTCGCTTTACTCCATAGAGCTTATGTCCGAACACAGCCCGGAAAAATGGGTTAAAGAGATAGGCGAGATCAAAGGGGCGGTTAAGAGAAACGGGGGCATTTTGATTGCGAGCATAGCCGGCAGAAATTTCGAAGAGTGGGAGAAGCTAGCCCGTCTGGTTGAAGATGCCGGAGCGGACATGATAGAAATTAATTTATCATGTCCACACATTGAGGAGGGCGCTCTTATGGGGAGAGCAGCATCCTCCAACCTAAATGTTGTTTCCCAAGTGGTGAGGATCGTAAAGAACGCCGCTTCTCTTCCAGTAATAGGCAAATTAACGCCGCATGGCGCTAACCCAATCAATCTGGCGAAGACGATGTTTTCTTCAGGGGCGGATGCTGTTGTTTCAACCGCAAGATTTCAGGGATTAATCATAGATGTTGGATCAATGAAGCCGATTCTGTGGGGCGGTTACGGAGGTTATGGTGGACCCTGGCAGCTACCAATAAGTTTGGGTTGGACTGCGCATATAGCGAGGGAAAATGTGGGAAAGCCGATAATAGGTTCCGGTGGAATTTCCGGATGGGAAGATATCGCAAGGTTTCTTCTGGTTGGCGCATCCGCAGTTCAAATATGCACGGCGATCATAATTGGGGGCTACAGCATTATACCGAAAATACTAAAGGGATTTACAGGATGGATGGAGGCTAAAGGCTTCCAACGGATTAATGAATTTATTGGCTTATCTCTAAAGGATATTATACCATTAGAAAACCTAGAAAGAAGAAGAATCTACGCCGTGTCAGTTGACTTAGATAAGTGCACGGGCTGCGGAGTATGTGAGCTCGTATGTCCATATGAGGCCATAAGCTTGGATGACCGAGGCAAGGCGGTAATTGGGTTAGAATGTGGCAACTGCGGGTTATGCGCATCTATATGTCCATTCAGAGCATTATCCTTAAAGGTGAGGGCGAGTTAGAGAGGCTATCTAGAGCTGTTAATTCTTAAGTTTTCTAGGAGAATTGAGAATAATAAGTGGCGAAGACGATGCTCGTTGTAACTGAGAAACCTTCGGTTGCTAGGTCTATTGAAAGAGTCATAAAACCCGAAGCCGAGATTGTTGCCTTAAGCGGGCATATGCTTAACCTTGATTTTCCAGAGAAATACTCAAACTGGTGGAACACGAATCCAAAAGATCTTTTTCATGTTGAAACTAAATGGGTCATTGCTGACAGGAGGGCTTATGAGTCTCTCACCGGGGCTCTTAAGGGCGCCGGGGACCCAATAGTTTTGGCGACTGACAATGATCATGAGGGTGAACTCATAGCCTACGAGGCTCTTTTAACTGCGCAGGATATTCTGGGTAAGCCGCGTTATATGCGCATGCGTTTTAACACGGTTTCCGAAAGTGAACTTAAGGATGCTTGGAGCAGATTTGAGCCTGATCTAAATTGGGGATGGGTTAGGAAAGCGCTTTTCCGCCAAAAATTCGATTTGACGGTGGGCGCAGCGTACACTAGGCTATTGACGATCTCCGCTAGAAGGGATGGGCAGAACGTTAAGCTAATTTCCTACGGAAGCTGTCAAACTCCAACATTATGGTTTGTTTATGAAAGGGATATTGCCATCAGAAACTTCAAGCCTGAAACCTATTATGTTGTTTGGGCTCTCCTCGACAATAAGGGTGTTAAGGTTAAAGTTTCAACCGAGACTATGAGGGATAAGGCTAAAGCAAAAGTCATCCATGAGACTGCTAGGAAAGCCAAAGATGCCGTTGTAAAAGAGTATTCCCTAAAGGTTGAGGATGAACAGAAGCCTTTGCCGACCGATACTGATGCTATGCTGCGGGAGCTAACGAGAATTTTGGGGCTTAGTAGCAGTAAAATTATGAGCGCAGCTGAGGATCTTTACGCCAACGGTTACATAAGCTACCCTAGAACTGAAACCAACATGTGGGTTAGGGTCAACCATAAAGAGGTTCTAGATGTGCTCTCGAGAACCCCACTTTCACGGTTTATCCATTATGAAGATTTCAGCCCTATAAGCGGTAAGAAGAATGACGGTGCCCACCCGCCTATTCATCCAATTAAGCCCTATCTTGGAAAAGACGTGTCCGGGAGGATTTGGGAATATATTGCCCGCCGATACTTAGCGAACACAGTTGGCAGAAACGCTGTCTTTGAACGTTGGAAGCTGAGTGTTGATGTAAACGGTGTCAAAATGGATGCCGTGGGCAGGTATATTGTTGAGGAAGGGTTTTATGAGGTTTTCCCATATTTTAGGCCTAAGGATCTCCAGTGGATTCCTGAGCTTAAAAATGGCCAAATCCTCCCCATTCTGGAGGTCGGTTTAAGTGAGCGTAAAACTAAGCCGCCGTCGCATTTGACGGAGTCTGAACTGCTTAGGCTCATGGAGAGACATGGCATAGGCACTGATGCAACTAGGCATATTTTTCCAACGCTTATAGTTAATAGGGGCTACGCTGTTAAGAAGCGTAGAAGCTTCCTTCTAACAAAACAGGGGGAATCTTTGATAAAGATGTTGAGAGGCGTTGATGAGAGACTTGTCACGCCTGAAACAAGGCGATACGTTGAACAGATGATGATTGAGGTTGAATCTGGACGCCTAAACTTGGAGGAAGCGCTTAGCCAATCCATAAAGATATATGAGCAGCTCTATGACGAATTAAGCAAGCGGCTTATTGGGCACTAGGTGCTACTGCTCTGAAGAATATGGGCTGAATCACGATATATGCGGCTCAGAAAGCAATGCCCTTTTCTTCGGATCCTAAATAATGGAGTTGATACCTGTTAAAAATTAGGAGGTTGCATCGTGTCTTATTAAAGCCAGTAATTTTTTAAGCTAGAATATAGGTTGCGATAAACCCCACTATAGGTTCTTTCATAAATTTTAACCCTCTCCTCATTAGGTTCATTAACGCTTACGATTTTAACAGCCTCCGAGCATGCCTTTTCTAAGCTGGGGTATATTCCCACACCTACACCGGCCAAAAGGGCCGCGCCGAAAGCTGAATCCTCCTCAACTCCCGTCTTAATAATTGTGGAGCTAAAGATGTCTGCTTGTATTTGTCTCCAAAGGTTGCTTCTGGAGCCGCCGCCACGGGCGATTATCTTCTCAATTTTGACGCCTAGATTCCTGAAGATTTCTAAGCAGTCCCTTAAGGCATAGACCACGCCTTCCATGATTGCCCTAATAAAATGTTGCCTGCTATGCTGGAGAGTCAAGCCGAAGAATCCTCCCCTGGCTTTGGGATCCATGTGGGGGGAACGTTCACCTAGAAGATATGGGAGGAATATTAGCCCGTTGCATCCTGGTTCAGCTTTTTCAGCTTCCTTTGAGAGCAGATCGTAAGGGTCGATGTTGCTGGATGAGCCGACAGCCTTCTCCACATGGGCAAAGTTATCTCTAAACCATCTTAATGATAACCCGGCTGAGAGTATTGCCCCTTGCAGACACCATTTGTTTGGGACAGCGTGACAGAATGTGTGAACTCTGTTCTTAGGATCTACTATTAACTCATCTAGCGTCGTGAAGATCTGTCCGCCTGTTCCTATATTAGATGAAGCGATTCCGGCTTTAATTACCCCACAGCCTACTGCTCCAGCTTGGGAATCCCCCGCGCCTGCAACAACCGGTGTTCCCGCATTTAAGCCTGTCTCTTCCGATGCCTTTTTCGATACGCTTCCAATAACGCTTGTTGATTCAAAGGCTTCTGGAAGGGCTTCCCTTGGGAGATTGAGGGTGTAGATGATCTCATCTGACCACATTCTCCTCCTCACGTCAAATAGGAGCGTTGCAGATGCGTCGGAGAAGTCTGTTGCGATGATCCCTGTTAGTTTATGCCTGATATAGTCTTTTGGAAGTAAAACCCTAAATATGCTGTTGAATATTCTATTTTCGTTATCTTTAATCCAGAGTAATGTTGGGCCCATGAACCCCGGCATTACTGGGTTACAGACTATGCTCAGAACCTTTTCCCTACCAATTGTCTCATAAAACTCATCACATTGAGGGGTGCTCCTCTTATCCGACCATATTATTGCTGGTCTGAGTGGTCTCATATCTCTCCCTATGAGCACCGTCCCATGCATTTGTCCAGAAAGCCCCACCGCCGAGATTTCGGAAGGGTTCAGCCCGGAACTTTTCAATGCCGCTTTTATCGAGGTTTTAGCCGCATCCCACCACAGATCTGGATCCTGCTCAGCATAATCGTGGAGAGGTGAATAAATAGGATACTCCTCAGAAGACCTCGCAATAACATTCCCCTCCTCATCTATAATAAGGACTTTGATGCTGGATGTGCCGACGTCTAATCCCATCATATACATTTGAATCACATCACTAAGAGTAGTGCTAAAGTATTTTAATACTGTCTTCCCCCTTTAATTTTTAGTGTGAGAAAAGCATAAGGGCATGATAGGGCATTATCCAGCACGCGGGCAACCATCAACCGCAAAATGAGCTTTAATTGTGACTACCTTCTTGACCTGATCAGATAAATGGATAGGAAAAGCGACGATAGGTTGAAGATGCCTATTACAATGAATAAAGCTCCGATCTGCAGGTAATAAAAGCACATGGACCTTGATTCTTCCGGAATGTAGGGTGCTATATGATATGTGTTTGCGTTACCCATTGCTATTAGGGCTGGGAAGACCCATAAGGATATGGATAAAATAGATGCAATCAAGTCTGATTTACTCGGCTTAATCACACCTTTCAAGAGGATGAGGGCTCTCGATATGAAGAAGATTCCGGCTATAAGCATTAGGAGAATGAAGAATTTAGCCGCAGATTCAAGGGCTGGAGGAGCCCCATAAAATTGTAAAGCGTGGACTACACGATTAAAAATTAAGGATTCTTCGGCTCCTATATCTTTGGCTTGGCGCCGGGGATGGGATTCGAACCCATGCGGCCCATAATGGGCCACAGGCTTCCTTAACCATTTTTTTGAACTCAAGGCCTGCGCCTTAATCCACTCGGCCACCCCGGCCCGCTCTATTTTAACATTGTCTTGTGGGGCTTATTATTTTTACTGGCTTGTCTTTAAAATGATTCTTTTAAGGTTTTTAAGAATTACGTTTTTCGTTCTTTTTATGCTTAGCTGCCACTTTTCGAGAGATTAGCTGAACTTTTGAGGGTCAGGGAGAAAGCTGCGGCTGAGTAGCCTAGAATATGAATTGATCAATCTGGATGCATAATTCGGGAAAGGCGAAGGATTTATTACCTTTTTCCAAAAAATATTAAGGTTAAATCAGCATTTAGAAGTTGAAGGGGATTGAAGTGCCAATATTGCGGTTCAGATGCAGCATTACCCTTTAAGTGTCCATTCTGCGGCGGATATTTTTGCGCTGAGCATAGATTGCCTGAGCTACATGCGTGCCAGGGAATTAGCAAGGAACCTTTGAAGCGCATAATTCCATCTGAGAAATCTGGCAGGGTGAAAGTTGGAAGGGGAAAATTTTATTCTAGGTTAATCTTCCTCCGCAATCTGATTTCAGGCGAGATTGCCCACGTAGCTTTGGGCACATTGATGGTTATGTTTGTAGGCTCCTCCATAGCCCTTTTTAACCCAAGCTTGATGGACCCTATTTTACTCTTGGGTTTAGCCGTTATTTTCGCATCAGCGTTCATACCTCATGAGCTTGGACATAAGTTTGTTGCGATGCATTACGGTTTGTGGGCAGAGTTCAGGCTGACTTTTCTAGGTGCATTGATCACTTTAATCTCGGTCGTTTCTCCAATAAAGATCATTTCACCCGGTGCAGTCATCATATCTGGAGAGGTGAATAGGGAGATCATTGGCAAAACTTCATTATCGGGGCCACTTGTGAATCTGACCCTATCAGCCATATTTTTAATTTTGACCCCCACTACATATAATTCAGTGTTCGAGACGATTGTAATATGGGGCTTAGGAATAAATGCATGGACAGCTTTATTTAACCTTATACCCTTCAGCATACTGGATGGAGCTAAAATTTTTTGGTGGAATAAATACATTTGGCTTCTAAGTTTTCTAGCCTCACTCATACTGGCGGCTGCCAGCCTGATGATCCTTTAGCCACGTTCCCTCAAAAAATTTATATTCCCTCAGAGGATGCATGTAAATTACATGCGAATACTATTCCTTGGAACAGCGGCCTCGGAAGGTTGGCCTGCGGTCTTCTGTCAATGCCGAAACTGTGAAAGAGCGAGGGAGATCGGAGGAAAAAATATAAGGACCAGGTCCTCGGTTATAATTAATTCAGACTTGAAAATCGACTTGCCCCCAGACACGTACCACCATAAAATTTCCTATGATGTAGATCTGGCGAAAATCGATTTCCTGCTGATAACACATAGTCACCAAGATCACTTCTACCCGGAGGAGCTTAACATGAGGGCTGAACCGTTTGCCAAATTGAAAAATGGCAAATTTTTAACAGTATATGGTAACGAAAAAGTCCATGAGAAACTTCTTAATGTTCTAACCAAGAAAACCCTTGAGAGCTCTGTAAGGATCAAGGTGGTTGAACCTTTTAAGAGTTTCAGGATGGGCCAATATTTAGTTACGCCCCTTCTTGCCGATCATGATAAAAATGAGCAATGCTTGATCTATGTGATTTCTGATGGTGAAAGGATGATTCTTTATGGGCATGATTCGGGCTGGTTCCCTGAGGAAACATGGAATAGGCTGGCAGGCTTTAAACTTGACTTGGTGATATTTGACTGCACCAACGGGCCTTCGCCTGAAATCAGGTATCACATGGGTATCGAGGGTGTTTTGAGAGCTAAGGAGGAAATGGTGAAGATGGGTGTAGCCTCAAATGACACAATTTTTATCGCCACCCACTTTTCCCATAACGGCGGTTTACTTCATGAAGAACTTGAAGGGAAACTTAAACCTGAAAATGTGCATGTAGCCTATGATGGAATGATAATAGATATTCCGCCACGATGATGAAGTAACGCGGCGGAAAACCTGTAACCACTCGGATCTTTGAGGGGAATTAGATTAATTCTATACTTATGTAAACTTCCTCAGGGACCCTCATGCGCATGATTCTGCGCATAACACGTTCCTCAGCCTCTATGTCTATTAGGCGTTTATGTATGCGCATTTCCCACTTATCCCACGTTTTTGTTCCTTCACCGCAGGGGCTCTTCATTACTGGCACTTTAAGCTTTTTAGTTGGTAGGGGAATGGGACCTGTGACCTTTACCCCGGCCTTCTCGGCTATGTCCCTTAGCTCCCTGCATATTTCGTCGAGCCTCTTGTAATCCGTGCTCACCAGCCTTATTCTCGCTTTTCCAACCATTTCATTTTTCCACCGAGTTTTCCTCTATTTCTCAAGGAACGCTGCTTAAATGCTTTTCTATGATTATTGTGAAGACGCCTCCTAAACTATTCTTTGCCTCTGAAGGTTCTTAGTCTGCCATGAGTATCGCCTTATTCTCGCTGATTCCCCGAAACCGCAGGCTGCGCATCTCTTTTTCCTAACATTGTATGATCTGCGTCCGCATCTCCTGCATCTTATGTGGACGGTTTTGCCCGCTCGTTTCCCGAAGGAAGATGTTCCTTTCGTCATTTAATCACTCACCTAGGCGGAGGGGAGATCATTATGACATTGTCCCCTCTAACTATTATTAAACCTAGTTCCTTAATGTTTTCAGCGTCAGTTACATCCTCCGCCTTTTCGAGGACAAGGTTTA
>JAGTRG010000036.1 GCA_018396435.1 Candidatus Bathyarchaeota archaeon | reverse complement strand
CTAATACCTAGGCTGAGGTTGCACCTTAAAAAGATAATAGTTCTTTCGATGGGTAAACGGTATGGCGGAGGCTCTAGGATAAAAAGACTCTTAAGAAGGCTTTTTCCGAGTCCGGAGTACGACGGAAACGTAGAGTACCATTACTCTCCGATGATATTTGTCCCGCTATTCGAGTTTCTTCAGGTACCTTTGGCTTTATTTTATGCGCTCGTCATGTTAGCAGTTCGTAGGATAAAAGTTGATGCGATTTACTGCATCACGGTAGGCGAGCCGTACTTTGTCCCTGTGGCTCTAATAATATCAAGCATCCTTAGACTGCCGCTGATACTGGAACATGGTGACCCATTCTGGGAGGAGGTTGGTGGTTTAAAGCGAAAAGCATATCAGCTTTATCAAAGGTTAGCGATGCACAGCACATACGTTAAGTACGTTACGGCTGTCGACCCTTCTGTGGTGAGTTTTCTTAGGGTAAGATATCCATGGAAGAGCGTACTCTTTCTTCCCGAGGGCTACCCAGACGGCTTTGATGTAGAAGTGAACGAGAATGATAAAGACAGTTTGAGAAGGCACTATGGGTTAAAAGGTAAAAAGGTAGTAATGTATGCCGGAACTTTATTCTCACCATCTATCCCTATAAAAAGCCTACTTGACGCCGCTGCAGAGGTTATAAGGCAGCGTAACGATGTTGTCTTCGTAATATTTGGCAGAGACTCTCATAAACTATCCCCCCTAATATCGTCCATGCAACTATCTGAACACTTCTTGTTAGGTTACAGACCCCATAACGAGATGGGTTTATGGATATCCTTGGCCGACGTATGCGTAAATATAAGAAGGGGTTTTTGCTTTGGACACAAAGTTCATGAATACATGATAAAGGGAAAGCCGATGGTCTTAGCAACAGAAAACCCCATGAAGTATGATCACTTCTTAATTGACGAACACAACTGTTTGTTGGTAAGGTTAGAGCCGGAAACGCTATCGAAGGCAATATTACGCCTAATAGATAACGGTGAGTTTGCTCATGAAATTGGTAAAAATGCCCATGAATCTATTAAGATGTATTCATGGGATTTTTTTACGAAGGTTTTGATTCGGATGTTTAAAAGTGTGATAAGAAATGGTAGCAAAATTGCAAGAGAATGAACCTAAGGTCTCAGTAATAATGCTTAACCATAACGGATTAACATACTTAGGTGATAAGTTAGATAAATGTATATCTGCTGTTTTAAAGAGCGATTATCAAAATTTTGAGTTCATATTTGTGGATAACAACTCAACAGATGGTTCGGTCGAATACGTTCAAAGTAAATACTTGATGGACAAAAGAATGCTGATACTAAGGTTAGATAAGAATTATGGGAGTAGCGGCGGATATAACAAAGGTGCACTTAAAAGCTCAAAAGGATCAAAGTATCTGGTCTTCCTCCATAACGATGTTGAGATTCCAAAGAATTGGATTAAGGAGATGGTATCTTTCATGGAAAGCTCTGATGAATCAGCAGTCGGAGCAATATCTTCGGTATATGATGTAAGAAGAGCCGGTATTTATGGCCATGTATGCGTAGAGTATCCATCAATGTATGTAGTAGACGTACCCGTACAAGAATCAATCGTGGAGATAAATCATTTCTCGACAGGTTGCGGGATAATTAAAAGAGACATCTTCCTATCAATGGGAGGGTTTGACGAAAGCATATTTAGCTGGTATGACGAGGTAGAGGTAGCTTGGAAGATAAAGCTCATCGGCGGAAGGATTATATTCAACCCTGGGGTCAGTGCCATACACCATTGCGCCCATATTCATTTTAAAATCTCAGGACTTTATCGCAACATTGAGATTGCTGAAAAGAATAGGATAAAACTTTGCTTTACTTTCTTAGAAATGCCTTCGCTATTTGCATTGTTTGTTTATGAACTTTACAGGTTGCTGATCACACCCATCAAGTTTAAGGGCGCAGAGGTTTACAGAACATCTGTGGTGATTAAAACGTTGATTAGAATTCTTTACCCTAAATTTTTTAATGATATTATAACGAGAAGGAAGAGGTTCCAGGCATACAGGAGGGCATCTGATAAGGCATTCTTTAAGCCATGGTATATCACCGTTGAGAGGTATTCGGGGAAGTTGCCGAGAAAGGCAAAACTTGCAAGATTGCTTTACTTGTTGTTCGCGTAAATGCAGACAGTAACGCTACTCAACAAGGAAGGGTTTAATCCCTCCAGAATCCTTGCGTGATTATCAGCTTCAGCATCATAAGCCCAACCTTGATGCTCTTACGGATGTCTGCAGTTATCTTTGATTCGCCAATTCTCCTTCTATACCTAACCGGTATCTCGATAACCCTTAACCCTTTCTTAAGGCACCAGATAATCATCTCAGGTGAGAAAGCAGGTCCGCCTACTCTTAGATTGTGTATTATCTTTTGAAGGGCCTCCCTTTTAATCGCCCTGAATGTGCATCCAACATCCGTGAGCCTGCACCTTCCCCAGAACTGAACCTGTATCAGCTTTGCTAAGAAAACATTGCCCCAATGTAACAGCCAACCCATCTTTGCATCCTTCTCAACAAGCTCAAGGGTCGTCCTAGTTCCTAACACCATGTCGACGTCATCTTCCTCAACGTATGCGAGTAACTTCTTCAGGTCCTTTGCTACAAAGGAGTTATCGGCCTCGGATAGGACCACTATTTTTCCCTTAGCCTCCCTTAACCCTCTTATGCATGCATACCCATATCCTTGCTTTATCTCCTTCGCAACCTTTGCGCCATACCTCTCGGCAACCTCTGCGGTCTTATCCGTCGAGTTATTGTCAACGACCACTATCTCGTAAGATACGTTCAGGCTTTTTAGCACATCCCTAAACTCTTCTAACACCATGCCTATGGCATCCTCCTCGTTGTAAGCAGGGAGAACTATACTTATGAATGGACGTTCTTCCATTTCGTATCCCATAGTCGGTAACCCCGATATTCTTCTCCTTTATCTACAGGCCAATAAGTAATGACGTGGGCGTTATCTTAAATTTATCCCTCCAGCTCATATACCTGAAAGTCGAACAACTCTCCCTCATAGCTGTATATTCGTTTAAAGTAACGGGTATCGTTTAGATACCTTTGTAATGACCAATCAGGTGGTATAGAGTAGGGCGAGTTTGTCGTTAAAACATGTGTGACGCCAATTCGTTTCAGAGCAAGCACCAGCTCATCGGTCGAGTTCTCTTGGTATAACTTGAGTAAACCGTATGTATCTCCTGGTATTATCTCACGGTTTAGATAAAGGTGTGCGCAATACACTGTAAGAATCTTAGCATCAATCGGCAGCTCCTCGTTCACGTACCTTATTATTTGATAGTTGTCACCTTGCGTCTCCCTAAACACGCTTTCAGGTGAGGGGAAGAGCTCATTCAGCGTTGGCTTACCATCCTTAATCTCGAACACCCTGTATTTGGAGTTTAACGAGAAATAAAATGAGGGAAGTAGGAGGATTATGAGCATCAAGACGGTGAGGGTTTTTGTTAAATCAAACTTGATACCTTTTAGCAGATGGGCTAACCAGAATATCAAGAAGGAAATCTCTATAATCGTGGGTATGAAGAATCTCGGTCGCGAGGTTATACTGTATACGGAAGGCGCAAGTATGTTGATAAGGAATGCAACCAATAAGACTGTGACAACTAAGGATGCCGCTGCGTATTTTTGTCTCCTTGATTTTATATCAGCACCTACACCGACTATGATCATCAACGGATAAACGTGTGAGATATAAGCCCAGTGGCCAGTATGCGTTCTGGCAACGCCTGAGCCTGCAAGGGAGCTTAAGAAGAGCAGGGTAATGTACGTAATCGAAAGAAGTGCAGTCACCTTATGCGAACTTGGCCTTGATGCGATTCCGACCATTCCCACTATGAACATGCAGAAGATTAGCATGTTTCCGTCGAGAACGGCAGTCCCTGATATATTGTGTATAGCCTCTAAGAAATTCATGAATGGGTTAACGTTATACATGACGCTCGCCCTCGATATTGGAACCCACTCCCCTCTAACTATGTCATAATTTAGCCCTCCGAATATTCCAACAGCATGCGGGTAGAATGGGTTTCCTAGGACTAAATAGTTCCTTGCGTAAAAAGGCGCAAAGATTGCCATGGCTGACATTATCAACATAAGAGTGTGTGAGGTGTTAACCTTGTGCCTTAATTGGTATGCAAGCGTTATGATTATCCCTGAAGCTGCGAATATCACACCCAGTTGGTTTACAAAAGCGGCCATTCCAAGCGAAAGCCCAATCAAGATGGAGTTTGTCATTTTCCTGTCCTCCATATACTTTAGTATGTAGAACGTAGCTATGAGAGAGTAAAGAGCCGCTACGGGTTTGTGATTCACATCTATGTAATTGTACATTATCCATGAATCGTCCGATAGGAGGATGATTATCGCAAGGAGGGCAATTATCCTTTTGTCAACCGTTACCCTTAGGAGCTTGTAAAACGTTATTAGAGTTGATACGCCAAGAAAGAAATAAAGCAACCTAACGAGAAAGAAATCAAAGTTTGGCTGCAGCATAGTAACCCATACCTGCTCAAGCTGAAACATTATCGGGAAGGAATAGAAGTTCTCGACGTGCGACGTTATGCTTACATTAGTCGGTATGAATCCCTTATCGTATATCTTCTTTGCTGTGGCTACCGTATACACTTGGGCATCGGGGTCGAGGACTGGGTACAGAAGCTCCCTTATGCCGATGTTTATCAGCAAGATAAAGCTGATGATGAGTAGGAGTACAGTTATAGGCTTAAGCCTCGGCCTAGAACCCATATCCAGATTGAGCCCTCTACCTCTAAGTAAAATGTAGATTGATGAAGAGACTAACAGAACGAGGGAAATTACCAGGCCAGTGATATATGATAGCTTTATGCCGAATGCCTGATTTATAATAAAAAGCATGACGGAAATAAAACCAAGGCCTAACCAGAACCCGAATGTTATTACCTCTGAGAGGTCCCTCCTGCCTAGAGCATGCAGTATAGACATCCCAAAAAGTAACGGCGATATGAAGCTGATGAACGCCTCTAGTGCTGACATAACGAGTCTTCTTAGCTGATCTCGTAAAGCGTGTAAGCGTTAAACCTCATTATAATTTTTGAGTTTCCTTCCTCCATCAACCTCGATAGGGACGGGAATATTTCAAGGGCCACCTTCCACGTTGGGTAGGTTGATAGCGGTGCTTCTTCGTTGGGTGCTAAAATATACTTTATACCCATGCTTCGAAGGTTCTCCCGTAACCTCGTTACGTTCTCTTCCTTTAGCACACCGGGTTTGTTAATCACAAAGTCCCTTATGTCCACTGTCTTTACATCTGCCGTGTAAGAGAAGGCAGAGATCGAAGAGCCCAGAATCGCTCCATCCATTCTGTTAGCCTTTAGGTAATCTTCGACGTCCTTTGCCCATTTGATATGATCTGGTTGGGAGCCTAACGTGTCGTAGTATGAGGGGTCGAACGTGGTAAGCTGGGGTATGAAAGAGTAAAAGAATAGGCTGAGTGATAGTACAGCCATCGCTAAGATGCTTAAATATGCGAGTTTCTTGGGTACCCTAAAGGCCGAGGAATTTTTGCCCGCAAATATCTTGAAGAGTACCAACGACAGCAACACAGGGGCTGAGTATATAGCCACGTCCATGAGTGAAACAACGTGTCCGCCGTATACAGGCGAGCCAGCGTTCAACCAATCAAGTCTTGCCTTGAAAACCCAAAAATAGATGGTGATGACAGAGCATGTGAGTAACGATGCAGCAATGATGGACCTTTCGTCTGATTTAAACCGGGATGCTAAATAGTACATACCTTCTGTAGCCACAATACTGAACAGAGGTGCAACCCAAGCCAGTCTCCTGAACTCCCAGCTGGATATGTTCGCATTAAAGAAGTACATCCATACACCTATCATGAAGATGAGTAGATACATCAGCGTGCCAGACTTTTTGTCACCCTTTCTGAGCTTATAGATGAATGACAGCAACCCTACGATTATCGGTAGGATGAGGGTGCCCGCTGTTAAACCGTGAGCGAACATCCTGTAAACCTGAATGGACCTTAGATATATTCCGGCATAGAGACTTTGTACATCACCATATGTAGCTGATGAGAAAGCAAGCAGAATAGCCTGAGATTCTGGTGAAATACCATAATTGGGAAATACCCATTTTAATAACGCTTTGATAAAAAGCGAGTATGTAAATATGGCTGGTAAAAACGATGAGATGAATGCCAAAACATTCATTTTGCTTAACTTCTTTTCAGGAGCGTAACTATACCCTGCAACCAACCCAATGCTAACTGCTATTGCGATAACGATTGCACCATGCGTGAAGGTAAACTCGTAAATGGCCTGTCGAGCATTAAGTATGTAATGGATAAGGAAGGGTGATGAGATGATAGTGGTTGATAGGATGACGTTTAATAGTTTTCTTTTAATACTATATGCTAAGATTATGCCTACTACTAAAGGTATGAGCAAGACTGCGGGTTCTTTAGACATCGCAGCCATAGATAAAGATGCACCACATAAGAAGAAGTTTAAACACCCTCCTTCCCTTAAACCCTTAAGCAGGAAGAAGAATGCGGTAAATGTGTAAGCCATCATGCTTAAGTCAAGATAGAAGCCTTTATGGGCTGCTAGTATTTGGATAGCTGGGAAGGTGATTAAGAATGCAGCTGAAACTAAAGATGCGTGCTTGTCTCTCAGCAACTCTTTGGCTATGCCATAAGTTGCTAAGATAGTTATGAGTAGATAGATTAAAGGTATAAATCTTATATGGTTAGACGTGCTTTGCATAGCCCAAGCGTATAATATCAACTGGGCCGGTGGCCACTCCTCAGCTAAAGAAGGGTTGGCTGGAAAAAGTGGGTTATCAAGCAACCTACCTGAGTAAAGGGTACCCTTAGCGATAGGCAGGTATACGAATACAGCATCCCAGTTGTTAAGTATGTAGCTGTAAAAGGTTATAGAGCCGATTACAACGAGCACAATAACAATATACGCCGTTAAAGTATTATTTCCGAAAAATTCAGTAAAGGTAGGGTTTTGGTTAGCAGATTGTTTAATGCTTCTTCGAAGCACCCTCATAAAAAGTATAGGCAGTAAGAAGAGAAACAGGACCGCGCTGACTAAATCGAAAGACAGGAAGAAAACCTTCAGGTCTAAGTTAATTATTTCAAAAATGGTCGCCAAAAATATTATGAGATAATTCCATAAGATAGCACCACCCAGTAATGTACTTAGAGTGTCCAAAGTAAACTTAATGCGCTTACTAACTAGATATAATAGAAATGCGCCTGGGAGGTAGCCCAAGAATGATAATAAGCTGAAGGTTATGTAAGCTATAGTTTCCATACTAGACCGTTACTGCAGTCCTATACTAGCTAATTAAATTTTAGTTCTAATGTTGTATGTAACTCTTAAATGAAGATCAAACCCCGTATAGTGAGAAGGTTGATCTTACGCCGGTAGCTCATTTAACAGTTCTTTTGTCGTACGTCTTATAGACTCAGCACTTGTATGCTCTGGCATCCATCCTAAAGATTTCAGCTTGGTTATGTCTAAGAGCATATTCTTTACGTCACCGATCCACCCTTTACCGCCATCTACCCCTCCAGTAAACTTTACCTTTACATTCTGAAGCCCCATCTCTTCAATAACTATATTGGCTATGCTCTTAACATCTATCTGGTCTTCTGAACCCACATTATAAACCTCGACATGTCCAATTGATTTATTGAATCCAATCAGCATTGCCTTGATACAATCAGATACGTAAAGGTATGATTTTCTTTGTTTTCCATCTCCTAACACCTCCAACTCCATAGGATTTCTCTTTAACTTTTGAATAAAATCATAAATGACTCCGTGCCTGCTTCTAGGTCCTACGATGTTAGCCAGCCTGTATATTATAGCTCTGAATCCGTATATATGAGCATAGGTTGTTATTAGAATTTCGCATGAGAGCTTAGATGAACCGTACATGGATATAGGTACTAAGGGCGCATAATCCTCTGGTGTAGGAAGCTTAGAGGCCTCACCATAGACGGTTGAAGTGGATGCAAACAAGAGCGTTTTAACATTTCCATCTTTCCTAATGGCCTCAAGCAAGTTAAAGGTTGCTAGTATGTTCTGTTGAAAATGGATGTCAGGATTTATTACACCAACTTTTACTTCAGGGTTGGCTGCAAGATGCCATACCACTTCACAGCCATAAACAGCATCTAACATATCATTAGGGTTTAGCATATCACCCTTTATAAAAGTGAAGTTAGAATTACCCAACCATTTTTTAATATTTTTTAAATTTCCACTACTAAGATTGTCAAAAACGCATAAATTAACATTACTGTTCATAAGCGCATCTACTAAATGACTGCCAATGAATCCTGCCCCACCGGTAATAAGAACCTTACCTCGCGTCATTTCATATCTATGCCCTACACTTTAACGTGTATCAGCTCATATACAATCATTAATTTATATGGTTGATTTCGATTTTCCGTAGAAGGTTGCCAGAATGCTACACCATGCCGATAATAAAATATTACTAGCTATGCAGGCTAATATTCTAGCCGAATAATATCCGGTGCTGTCCTCCCTCGCTACGAGAAATACGCTCTGGAGACGTCTACTTTATGACGTTCGACCACCACTTAACTGTTTTTTCCAAACCACTTCTTAGATCGTATTGGGGCGTCCATCCTAGCAATTCCTTAGCTTTACTATTATCGACGATTATCTTCCATATTTCACAGGGCCTCGGAGGATAATAATACCATTTTATCTCTCCCTTATAACCCGTGATCTCACCTATCATATTAACAAGTTCTTCTACCGATACACCCTTACGTGTCCCAAGGTTCATTGGTTGGCCATATATTTTATCAGAATCGGATTCTATTGCCCTGACATAACCATTAATGAGGTCGTCAATATACACGAAGTCCCTTATCGGTCGCGGGTCACCCATTCTTATCTGATTCTCACGTCTAAGCATCTGGACTATCGTGTGCTCAACAACGAAATAATAATTGTATTTTCTCCCATAAGAATTTGCATTCCTGAATATTACCACGGGAAAGTTGTAAGCGTCATGGAGTAGTTTTAGGTAGTTCTCGGCCGCTATCTTTGCTACGCCATAAGGAGAGGCAGCCCTGAGGGGTGCATCCTCTTTTATCGGGAAATCTTTCTGGTTTCCATACTCCTCAACAGAGCCTGACCAAATAAACGACTTCAATCCTTTAACGGTGGCTCTAGCAGCCTCGGCCGTATATACTGTCCCCATGAAGTTCACGTTAATAACTTCATACGGGTGATCAAAACTATAGGCTACGGAAGTTTGGGATGCTAAATGTACGATGACATCGGGCTGAAATCTGCTAAGAGCCTTTTCTATTGAGTGGTAGTCTGTTACGTCACCATAAAATAGGTTTACACCGCTTAACTGCTCTTCTATAGAAGGCCTATCGTAACTCGATATGTTTCTGGCCAGCCCTCCTATTTCATATCCGCGCTCGATTAGAACTGACGCTAGTCGATTTCCTACGAAACCTGTGATACCTGTAATGAATATCTTCATGGAATTGTCAGCATAGTTTAGAGTGACGCATTATAAATGTTTTTCTTAATTTCAAGTATGCCATCATCGAGTGTTAAGCGAGGTGTAAAGCCTATGGTCTGCCTAATCTTTCGGAATGAAACACGATAGCTTCGGCTATCGGGGATATCAACTTCTTTGATAGTCGTCCCAGGAAAATGCTTGGCTATCTTGCGGGCAACTTCAATTTTTTGTATGTTTAGTTCATCACCACCCACGTTGATTATCTCGCCAGACTCCATGTTGGACTCCAATAAGAGAATTGTAGCATCTGCAGCATCGGCTACATGGATGAAGGGTCTCCACGCATACACATCATAGACAGTAATCTCACCTTTCGTCACAGCCTCATTTATAAACGTATGAAGTAAGGTATCAGTTTTGGGGCATGGCGATTCGCCAAAGAGGGTGGCCATCCTAAGGATCAGAGAGCGGAAATTGCTTTCGCCTGCATTAATCGTGTACCTCTCAGCATTTATCTTCGTCTCCTGATAGATAGATGTTGGCACTACTCTACTTGACTCATCAACTACTCCCTCTGAGTATCCATAGACGCTACATGTAGATATCAAGATGAATTTTTTAACTCCTAACGCTTTTGCTGCATCGACTAGCTGATAAGTGGCCAATTCGTTTATATCTCTAGCCAATGTTGGATTCTTTGAGCATGGTGCCTCACCGACTATTGCAGCAGCATGGATAACTGCGTCCACATTCTCTAAACTTCTCTTTATGGTCGCAGTATCTCGTATGTCACCAATAGTCATCTCTATGTCTTTCATTTCATTTTTATCGAGGTTTATTCTGCTCGGCACAATATCAAGTGTTCTGACGACGTACCCTTTTGCAAGCAGCCTTAAGGCTAACATTGAACCAAAATATCCATGCCCACCAGTAACTAGAACTCTCAAACTCGCATCCTCACTACTTAAAGTACCCCTTAATGTGGTTACAAATATATACGATGTCCTCATCGCTTAAAAACGTGGATGATGGAAGCCAAAGTCCTCGACTGGAAACTTTACATGTATTTTCAAAATTACCATCCCTTCTGTAGCACGGTTGCTCGTGCAAGGGCTTATAGAATGGCCTAGTTTCTATGCCCCTACTCTCCAAATACTCTTTTAACCTTAATGGTTTGTCAGTCAGTATGTCTACGTACCATAACACAGTCTCTGGTTTTGTTTCTGGGAATGTTATACCTTTTATGTTTTCTAATTCTTCACGGTATAGCTTAAGCAACTCTCTGGACCTTTGGATTCTACCGTTCAGCTTCTTAAACTGTGCTATTCCAACAGCAGCTTGTAAGTCTGTCAGTTTAAAGTTGTATCCAATATAGGGATGGTGATCGCTTTTATCTAACCTACCATGGTCCTTTAACCTTCTCAATCTCTCGTGTATCTCTGGGTCGTCAGTCACAACGATACCTCCCTGTCCAGTGGTTATAATCTTTGTAGTCGCAAGCGAGAACGCGCCCGCCTTACTGAACGTTCCCAGATACTTTCCGTTTGTTCTAGAACCTATTGCTTGAGCTGCGTCCTCTACAACAATTATACCCTTATCCTCCGCTATTTCCCTTATCCTCTTCATATCTGCAGGTCTACCATTTAAGTGGACGGGTATGACGGCTCGCGTTTTTTCTGTAATAGAACTAAGAAAATGATCAGGGTCCATCGTAAAGTCATCCTGTTTTATATCTACTAGCACAGGCTCCGCGCCGACAAGCTTCACAGCATTCGCCGTAGCGACGAATGTAAAGTCAGGGACAATGACTTCATCGCCCCTACCTATACCTACTGCCATTAAAGCTAGCGCGAGCGCAATCGTTCCGTTCATGGTTGCTACGGCATATTTGGAACCGACGAAGGATGAGAAGAGTGTCTCAAGTTCCTTGGCCTTAGGTCCCTCGTTTATCCATCCCGATTCTATTACATCAATTACGGCCTTCTTCTCCTCCTCTCCAAAGGATGGTTCAAACTGCCTTATCCGTCTCATGCTCTGCTAACCACCTTTGCGTACCAACTGCTTCAATACATTGATCATATATTCAGCTCTATGCTTATAGGTATGCTCTTTAATTACCCTTTCCCGTGCACGGCGGCCTGCATTAAACCGGACATCCTCAGAGCTCAGGAGCCATGTATAGAGCTCGATTGCTTCCTCTGAATCTGATGCAACAAAGACTTCTTTATTAATTTCAAACCATTCCTCAAGTCCCTTTGCAGGGTTAGACACTATGCAGCAAGCCATGGAGGCCAGCTCAAACAACCTTGCGCTCGAAGAGCAGTACACTTCCGTCATTGGAGTCCTAAATATATTTAGATTTATCTTGCTGGCACAGCTATAGTGCCTATACGGAACCATTCCCAAGTTTAACGCATGGCCGTATGTTTTATACTTCATTCTTCCACCGACCGCAAATTTTCGTTCCTGAAGTTTATCTGACGGGATAGATATCAACTGCCTGATAGCATCTTCCCTGAACTTTTCGCCTATACCGAAGAAGAATACGTCTATGCTCTTGGACAGCTCTATAGGGCTGAAGACTCCTGGGTCTGCTCCCTCCGCTATAGGAAAAACTTTCTCGGCACCCATCTCTTTTATGTCGTCGACTACGCCCTTTGAGGTGACGAATACAGCATCGTACTCCGATATATCTCCTCCTACGTAAAAGCTGTGCGAAAGGCCGCCATACCGAGGCAGGCTGAAGGGGGCATCACCGTCGTAATATATAGCTGGAATGCCATACATTTGCTTTACATCCCTTGCCAACCCTTTTATATGATTCAGTGGAACAGAAAGTACCAAGAAGATGTCAAACCCTTTCTCATCGCTCAAGACCCTTTGGACGTAATTCTTAAGCTTCGGATAAAGTAACTTCCTGATTCCCCAAAGCAATATTTTTTGGTTTCTAGACCTAAATTCATACACGTCCCGTGAGAATGAGAGTGTTGTTATAAGCGACTCTAAGACGCGATAGCTCGATATCATGAAGCCAGAGGGTTGCTCATAGCATTTCCACCAAAGTGTCTGAGTACCCCTAGTAAAATACGGTATGACCGATATTTCGTTTCCAATTTCATGCAACGCTTTAAGCAGTTGCCACCAGACAGGCGTCATACCTATACTGGTCATAGAAAGGTCTATCGAAGGTACCAGTACCAGTATTCTCATGGAAGTAACACCGTCTTAGAAATCATCTGGCATCCTTTCAGCTTTAAAATACAACAGGCCACCAAAGGGTAATAAGTTTTCAATCCATCTTAAGTTTCTGTAAAAACGTTTCCCTATCGAAACGGGAAGCAATCCATGCGTTACCATCTGAACGATTTTCAAGCCAGATAGTGAGCGGTACCTATTATGAGTTCTTGAATTCTTTATCTTTAACATCTTATTTGCTTAGAAAGTTCTTTACGGTAGTGATTAAGTTACTCTTAAGCTTTTGGAGCTTATAGACGTTTGGTAGAGGGGGTGTATTAACAATGTTTTTTTCAACATATTGCTTAAATCTGTATGAGGGGCATAAATGCATATATTCTAAATAACCAGAAAACCTAGGATCTTTAGGGTTTGCAGGTACAAATACAAACGGTCTCCCAAAAGCTAACGCTGTTAAGGCAGCATGAAATCTTGAAGTTACTATAAATTTTGCTGATGCGATTTCTTGTATAATTGTTGCTGCTATCATGAATCTCGCATCTAACGGTATTTTTCTACTTCTCCTTAAATCAAACATTAAGAAAATCGTCTCG
>JAGTRG010000035.1 GCA_018396435.1 Candidatus Bathyarchaeota archaeon | reverse complement strand
AAGAAGGCGCTAAGCCCCACTTTATCAGCCCTTAAATCGCCGACAACCCTAGGAGTCTCCAGTATGGCGGAATCTCTGTCCAATTTCTCCCTATTTATGCGTTCAATGAACTTTGTCACTATCTCATCTTTGGATAGAATATTCCTCAGCAACTGCTTCGTTAGGTTTCCCTCAGGATCTATTCGGTATGCATAGGCGAATTCAGCCGCCTCCTTAGTTAGCTTATATTTTCCAGGCTCCTTTTCGCTTTCCTCTATGAAGCCCCAGCTCTTTAGAAAGCCGTTATTTCGGCTAATATTATGCAGCGTGACGCTTGACTTGCTCGCAACTTCGCTTACGCCAACATACTCCTTATCGGCTCCAACATTCAGGTATGCAACAAGAATGTCGAATATTTTCGGTAGGCTTAAACGTCTAGGGAGAAATCTTGATGAACTCACGGATGCCCCAACACCTCTAAATTATGTTCTAAAGAGAATATTTTCTTCTCGGCATAAAAATGTATGTCTGCTTAGTCTTCGTTTAGCCAAACAAAAATTTTAAATCAAATTGTACATATATATCTGGAACGTAAAAGGGTTTGTGGTTGCTTATGTGCGGCGAATCCTCAGATCTTGAATTGGTTGTTAAATATAGGGATGTTGAAGCAAGGTTCGTTGGGAAACCGGATGAGGTTATTAGAGCCTTTTTCAGCTTTATGAGCAATATTCTTCCAGCATTTGATCTTGCCTCGGAGCTGACGCTAACCGTGGATTTAGAGGAGCTTTTAAGAGGCGTGAAGGGTTTGATAGCCTTTACGCCAGAGGGGCCTATCGTAGCAGTTTCACGTGAGAGGCTAGGTGGAGATAGAAACGCGATAATTCTCAATCTTGTTAAGGCTTATATCGGGCATAGAGTAGGCCGCCTAGAGAAGGATTCGCTCTCCATGGCTGAGATCATGGCTTCAATCGGCGGCAAGAGCGGGACCGTCGCAGCCCGGCTGAGTGAACTCACCAACATGGGCTTAGTTGAGCGGGTTGGACGTGGAGAATACAGGGTGACAACATTCGGTGTAAAATTCCTCTTAAATGAGGCTTTGCCAAAGATTAGGGAGGAAATTAAAATTGAGCGGGGAAGCGAAGGTTAAAGCGCATTTAGAAGCTGGAGAGGTTAAGGTGGATTTTGAGGGTGACGTAAACCAGGTTTTCGAATCAATAATCAGGTTTCTGTCACAGCTGTATCCTAACATTGAAATTCTTCAGAAAATAATTTTCACACCTGATTTAGCGAGGCTCTCAAGCAGCATCGCTGGGTTGGTGGAGATAACCCCGGAGGGACCGATAATTGCCCCGAGCGTGGATTTAACAGCTAGGAGCGCCATCAGCTTAGTGCTTCTCGGCGCATACATCGGGGGTAAACTCGGTAGGCTGCGGAAGGATAGCCTGGCGACAAATGATCTGTCAAAGTTTACAGGTAAGGCTAGGAAAACGGTGATAAATGAGCTCCCCAGGCTGATTGAGGAGGGCTTGGTTGAAAAGGTTTCTGATGGAGAATATAGAATAACATCTTTAGGCATAAGAAGAACCGAGGAGATGGTTGAATCTTTAAAGAGGAGGTAAGTAAACCGTTTTGGACTCCCTCTTCTAAGCTACTAATATATATGTCTTTCTAAGATATCTTTAAGCATCGTCTGAAGGTGGGATATTTGAAGGGTAAACCTTTAGCTGCGATAGTCTCAGCGGGTTTATCTAAGTTTGGCAAGAGAGATGGGTTTTCAGGCAGGGAACTGTTCGCTGAAGCCGCCTTAGAAGCTTTCAGCAAATGCCCAAATTTAGAGCCTAAAAAGGATATTGAGGCGCTTATAATTGGGAACATGAGCGAATCTTTTGAGCATCAGTGTCACTCAGCGCCAATAATGGCGGATTGGGCTGGGCTGATTCCAGCATCAGCTGTTAGGGTTGAAGCGGCATGTGCTTCATCTGGCGCAGCGATAAGATATGGATTGTTCGCAATTCTCTCCGGTGTATATGATGTTGTTATGGTTGGAGGCTTTGAGAAGATGACTCATAGAGCAACCTCTGAGAACACCGAGTATTTAGCCATGGCATCCGACTTCCCGTTTGAGCAGTGGAACGGTGCAACCTTCCCAGCTCTGTTTGCGCTTATGGCCACAGCCCATATGGATAAATATGGCACCGGAGAAGATCAGATGGCCCTAGTTGCAGTCAAGAATCATCATAATGGAACGTTAAATCCTAAGGCGCATATGCAGCGCGAGGTCACGGTGGAGCAGGTTATGAGCTCAAGGGTTATTGCTAAACCACTAAAACTTTATGACTGCTCATTAATATCCGATGGGGCAAGCTGCGCGGTCCTAACTAAGCCGGAGGTTGCCAGAAAATACACTGATTCGCCCGTTTATATAATCGGGTCGGGGCATGGAACAGACTACATAGGGCTTTATGAGAGAGAAAGCCTAACAAGTCTGAGGGCAGCTAGAATCGCAGCTAAAGAAGCCTATGAAATGGCAGGCATAAGTCCACAGGATGTTGACATTGCAGAGGTGCATGACTGCTTCACAATAGCAGAAATAATTGCATATGAGGATTTAGGCTTCTGCGGTACAGGTGAAGGTGGAAAATTCATAGAAAGCGGAGCTCCAACTCTTAACGGCTACCTGCCCATTAACACCAGCGGCGGGCTTAAGTCGAAGGGTCACCCTGTTGGCGCAACGGGGGTTGCTCAACTGTATGAAATATTCCTTCAACTTACCGGTCAAGCTGAACGTAGGCAGGTTAATGGATGCGAGATTGGTTTATCACATAATCTAGGCGGGAGCGGAGCAACATGCGTAGTTCACATTTATCAGAGGGGGTGAAAGAATGAGCGAAACATATCCATTTACTATTGAGCAGTTTTATAAATTCATAGGCGAGGGGAAAATTATGGGTGCAAAATGCAACAAATGCGGAGCCGTCTTTGCGCCGCCGAGAACAGTATGCTCAAACTGCCTCTCAACAGATTTCACTTGGGTTCAACTGAAGAATAGGGGTAAACTGCTGACGTATACCGTAATTCACATTGCGCCGGAAAAATTCCAGCCGATGGCTCCATATGCCTACGGCATACTTGAGCTTGAACACGGCGTCAGACTGCCGGGAATCATCCAAGGCGTAAAACATGAGGACATAAAAGTAGGCATGGAGCTGCAGGTTGACTTTGATGCGAGCATTCCTCAAACATGGCCTCAGTGGCCTAGGTACTTCTTTAGGCCACCCTGAGCTGCTCACCCGGTAACACTATGAGAAAATTCCGTCCGCTACCGTTCAAGAGAGAGCGCTGAAAATTAAGAGATATGTTATATTTAACCCTCAACTACATATCTGTAGTAAACGTATTCTCCTGCTGTTGAGCTTCTCCTGGTTATTTTCACTACGTCCCCGGGCTTAGCTCCTATGACCCTTATAATTGGATCGGAAGTCTTTATACGTGGCAACTTGTATGGTTCAACATGATATTTCTCCAAAACCTCATTTCTCTCTTCCGGCGATAAGACCTCGTGTTTTGGAACTAGATTATGCTTAAATATGTTGAAGGATGGAAAGTCTTGAGATACAAGTTCAATGTTGTTTTTTCGTGCCTCTGACCTAGCGGACTGCGTGTACTTCTCACCTATTATTATGCCTTCCTCAATACTTCTGGATTTCATATACTTCGACATTTGCTCAATATAACGTACGCCAACAGCCTCATCCGTTGAAATTACCCAGATGAGAGATTTTTTACCCTCGGAATCCTCGGTTGTAATTAATGCGCCGCTTTTAATTTCTTCCCTCCCTAGAAGCTTATAGTTCCTAAGTTCAATAAGCACTTGCAATTTTCTTTCAAGGATCGGATTTAGAGTCAACCTGAACCCCCTTCAGTGTCAAAGGGCATATCCAAAAAAGTAAAGAGCGCTTTTAAACTTTACGTTATATTACATGCTTACGTATCTTTCGCGAATAGCCAATGCGGCTGCTCCTAAAGCGTTGGAAAACTCGCAGTTCTCCGGAACATAGGCTATTGCGCCGAATAGTCTGGCAGTTTCACATATAATTTTAGATGCAATTCCGCTTTTAGCAAGCATACCGGTAATAATGACGCTGTCCTCCAGTCCACATGCTCTTGCAGCCATGGCGGCTACAACGCCTATCGTTTGAGAAACCATATTGAAGATTCCTGCAGCAACATCGTTTAAATCAGATTCATGCGTTAGTTTAGCAAGGTTTGAGGCTGTTGCTTCAGCCGGCACTATTCCAACCGGTCCGCCAACTATATCGCCAACTGTTAAATCCACATTACTAGGATTTCCCTTCAGGGCCATATCCTCTAAGGTCTTGAAATCAGTTAAGCCGAGAATCCTCCTCGAGAGTCCGATTATTGTTCCCCCACCAACCGCGGTCCCGCAAACATGCCTCACAACCTTTCCATCCTCATACACGGCCACAATCGCTGTTCCAGTTCCAGCACTGACAACTAAACCCTCACTTCTACCAGCTAGGAGAAGACCCCCAAAACCTATAGCCCTAATCTCATCAACACGCTTAACCGACAGACCTAGAATTTTATCGCCGAGAAAGCGTGAACCCCCACCAGATACGGCAATAGCCCCCGCAAAATCCAAAATTCTCCCACCGAATCCCCTAAGTAGGCGCCCCAAAATCTCTTGTGCTACCGCCCTTGGATCCGCGACTGGAAGGACACATTTATCAACAATATTTAAGCCTTCATCTACAAGGACGCCCTTAGCTAGACTCGCGCCAATATCTAGGCCGATGCTCATGGATCCAACCTTAATAGGTAACTCCTCATCCCAATAAAATAGCAACCAAGCCTTTTAAGCCTTTAGAAAACAGACCTTATTCTTCCACAATAAAATTCTCGTAGTGCCATAAACATGCATCTCAAAACATGTTTAAACATTACATACATAAATTTTATTTTTCTAAACAATAATCCAATGTTCTAAACAAAGAAGGGTTATGGAGTAAAGTGCAATGGTTCAAAGAAGCTCCAAAGTAAGTGGAGCAAAAACATTAAACATTGCAATGGCCGCCATTTGCGCAGCCTTGTATGCCTTCATAGGACGCTTGACCGATCTAAACATAACAGGTCCTGGGGGAGTTGCATTTTGGCCCGCGGTCGTAATACCAGCAGTTTTCGCAACGTTATTTGGCCCTTGGGTTGGAGGGGTTGGCGCAGCCATAGGCATATTTATAAGGGATATGCTTTTCCATGGAGATGCATTTCTAAGTCTTTCAGCCGGAGTTACAGCTAATTTCATTGGATTTTTCGTTTTTGGCCATATTGTCCACTCCTCGCTCAATTGGGAGAAGATCATTGCAAGTGCGGTTATTGGGAGCATAATAGTGTTTATAGGTCTTTTATTACCAACAATTCTATTGCCGGCAGAAAGCCAAGCATATTTCAATTTTAAGTTGTCTTCGATAGAGATCACCCTGCTATTTATTGCTACAGTTATCTTAAGCCTAGTAATTATTGCGATAGTCTCAAAGCTGTGGCCTGATTGGAGAAATTATGCTGTTGGATCGGTTATGGGATTAAGTGTTGGAAGCACCATAATAGCCATTGTTGTCTGGATTTATAGCCAAATTTTCTTTGGCCCAACCGCGTATTTTAAGCAGCCCATACCCCACTCTTTAATACCAGTAATATTCGTTTGGACATTTGCTACAGAAATTCCATTCATGGTCATTTTAGGCCCACCAATAATAAAGGCTTGCTACAGGGCTTTTCCATTTCCAAGGCCGCAAAAAGAAAGGAAAACTGACTAAAATTCTAAGGAATGATTAGAATTGAGGTTTAAGGTTGCCGCCGTCGGCGGAACATTTGATGAGCTTCATAAGGGGCATAAGGTCCTGCTTACAACAGCATTTAGGTATGGCGAGAATGTTTGGATAGGTTTATGCACTGATGAGTTTGCGAAGAAGCTGCGTAAAAATCATGAGATTGCATCTTATGAGGATAGAGCCAAAGAGTTGGCGGATTTTCTTAATGATCTAGGCGTTTTTGATAGGGCGAAGATAATTCCATTGTCAGATCCATATGGTCCAGCGGCAACAAGCGCCGAGATCGAGGCGATTGTTGTTAGTAAGGAGACGGAGCCTAGGGCTAGAGAATTGAACTTCTTAAGATTGAGGAACGGTCTTAAGCCTTTGGAGATAGTTGTTATAGATATGGTTCCGGCTGAGGATCAAATTCCCATCTCAACCACGAGGATTAGGTGGGGTGAAATAGATCGGGAGGGAAAACTGTTAAGGAAATAGAGAATTAAATTAACTAGCGTGGCACGGAAGGTTTAAGTTAAAATCTGCATATTTATTTTTTGAAGGCATTCGAGGCAATATGTTAAGTCTGTAGTGATACCGGTTGAAGAGGACTGGGTTTGCTGAGTTACCGCTTCATGACGGTAAGGCTCCTCAGTGGCTAGTTGAACGTATGATAAAGCTGGCCAGGGAGATAGTTGAAATAATCGTTGATGAGCATGGGCGTGAATTTTTTCTCCAAAGGGTTTCTGACCCATACTGGTTTCAGGCTTTCGGTTGCGTTCTAGGTTATGATTGGCATTCTTCGGGTGTTACGACGGTTGTTACTGGAGTGCTGAAAACAGCCTTAAAAGGTGAGGATTTTGGCATAGTTGTTTGTGGCGGTAAGGGTAGGGCTTCCAAAGAGGCTCCTTCAGAAATAGTTAAGGTAGGTGAGGCATTTAATCTTTCAACTGGAAAGATAGAGAGCCTCCAGTACGCGAGTAGAATGAGTGCAAAGGTTGATAATGCGGCAATACAGGCTGGTTACCCGCTATACCACCATGCTTTCTTCGTTACTGAGGATGGTAAGTGGGCTGTAATACAGCAGGGCATGAACATAAATGATAGGACGGCGCGTAGGTATCATTGGCTTTCCGACCATGTGGAGAACTTTGTTGTTGAGCCGCATAAGGCTATAGTTGGCGATGCAAGGCGGCCTATAGCTCTAGATATGACTGCGAGGGAAAGCGAAGAATGCCGGAAAACATCGGTTGACGTAGCCAAGGAGAGGACGGAGAAGGTTGCCAGAATGTTTGGGATGATACGTCCAGCATGCCAAAGGTCGCTTCAAGAATGGATCCCAAATATGTCGACTAAGGAGTGGAAAGATTATGTTGCAGAGTTCCTCTCCATGTCCTTCACAATAAACTGGAAAGCCTTAAAGAGAGCATACGAAGTACAGCCGAGAAACTACGAGGAGCTGCTGGGCATTAAAGGGGTAGGTCCATCAACAGTTAGGGGCTTAGCCCTAGTAGCCGAGATCATATATGGCGATAAGCCGAGCTGGAGAGACCCAGTGAAATACTCTTTCGCATATGGTGGAAAAGACGGGGTCCCATATCCAGTTGACAGAAAAGCCATGGATGAATCAATAAGCATATTAAGAGAAGCGGTTGAGAAAGCCCGATTAGGTGACAGAGAACGCTTAAGCATGCTCCAGAAGCTAAGAAGATTTGTGCCTCCGGACGCGAGAATATAAATTCCTATCTTCTAGGGTAACGTGTACTCTTCTATTTCCTTCCCTAAAACTAGCTTTACGCCGCGTTTTTCCGCTAAAGTTCTCAGAGCCTCGGATGCCTCGGGTGTAACTCTGGCTACAGATAAAATAGTTAAAAGAGGCTTTCTGCCGTATTTCTCCTCAACTATTCTTTCACGTTCCACAATTTTCTCAATCTCTTTCTCAGCTTCATCAATGCTTCTTATGCTCACTGTTGCTTCTCCAATAACCAAAGGTTCCTCACAGAACATATTCACCTCTTTAACCTCACCCTCATGAACAAAGTATTTCTTCCCTATCCTAGCTCCCTCGTACCCCATCTCTTCGAGCATAACTTCTAGAAAAGCTGCGGCATGATCTTCAAATGTTACACCTAGAGCTCTGCTTAGCTCCCTGAACCCGGTGATCATATATTTACGCATTCTCTCCTGCTCTAGCCTAAGCGCCTTAACCTCCTCCCAAAGCCTATTCTGGTTCTCCCAAAGTTTACTCTGGTTCTCCCAAAGTCTTCTTTGATCCTCCCTCAAGCTTTTAATCTCTTCCCAAAGCCTATTTTGCCCCTCCCAGAGTTTCTTTTGATCCTCTCTTAGGCTCATGATCTCTCCCCAAATCTTTTCGTGCCCTTCCTCCAACCTATCTAACCTCTTTAGTATTTCCGATAATCCGAGGTAGCCAGCGACAGTATAACGGAACTCCGCATCCTTCTCAAGTAGCTCAATAAACTCGCGCTTAAGCTTCTCAGCCATATTTATCATCAATAGAAATTCGGAGATCAGATATTTAAGGGCTAGGTTGCTCAGAAAACTTCTCTAATATTGCTTTTAATATTATATCTGTGCACTCTTCGGGACTTAGCTTGTCTGAGTCAACCGTAACCTCCGGGTTCACCGGTTCCTCATATGGGACTCCTAATCCTGGAACCGTTTTGCTCTCGCCCGTAAAGGCTTTGGAGTATACGCCTTTTGGCGCACCGTAACTTCTGTCTACGCCGCGTCCAGCCTCCCTATCAATGCAAACCTCTAGTGGGCACCGGATGTAAGCCTCCATGAACATGGAAATCTCACGCCTAGCTTGATCGCGGTATTTACGCCTATTACCAGTTGCGTCAATGATAACGTTTACGCCATTATCCGTCAAGATCTTGGCGATGTATGCAATCGCGCCGTAGACGATATCCCGTTCATCTTCAGTGTATTTGGGATTAGGCGTTATTATTTTACGTAATGCATCTGAAGATAGAACATAAGCATGAATTCCTAATGACCTAAGTTTGTCAGCTAACAAATTCGCAATTGTGGATTTACCGCTGCCAGGCAAACCAGTAACCCAAACACACCAGCCGACAACCATGCTGAGTTACCCACCTTCATTAGAAAATGAATTTTGGAGCATTTTAAATCTGTTGGTTAAAATGAACGGTCTAGGTTATTAGGAGAGTGCTCTGAGAACTATTAGTTATGCACTGAAGCATTTAAGCAGACATACGGCTTTAGATATGCTGATGCTGTAAAATCTTTTATGACCTCCAAGAACATGAAAGCTACAAGAAAAAGGTTCGCTGATATTTATGCATTAAACTGTAAATTTCAACGCTTTGCCCTTCCAAAAAATAAGCATTTATACAGGACTGCAAAATTGCTACAGTTGTTATCCCTAAGAAAAAAATTGCTGCAGTAGCAATTTTGAGGAAAAATTTCCCGAGAAAAAGATGGAATCCGTATTTTACTAGGGTTTTCTGATCACATTCTAAACCTAAGGGTTTCCTCTGGCGCTCTATGCCCAGTGTTCGAGTACGTGCTCCAATAGGAAGCCCTTTGCCTCAATGCCTTTTTTGGGTGTTGCTTGGGGCGCTCTCACTGTCTTATATATGACTGGGAATCGGAAACCAATTGCTTAAACGCACGAGCCGAAAACAGACATGTGGGTTACTTCCTTTTGCGACGTGAAATCACTAATCCATATATTCCGTGGAATCCTGTAGTTAAGCCTGCGAAGGATGATGAGAGTGCAAAAATCGATAAAATAATTGATTTTTCTAAGATTCCGATCACCATGAAGAATGATATTAAGAAGCTAGATGTCAGCAGCAGAGCTCCAGCAATTATTTCTGCGGTTTCCCTTTGTATATTAGCCATAGAGCCAGCACTTCACATAATGTCCTTTACTGGCTTCGATTAAAGAGGGCTCTTTAGCGTCACATATTCCCTTCATGAAGTTTGGGCATCTAGGATTGAAGCGGCAACCCGTTGGCGGATTTATTAGGTTGGGCGGTTCGCCTGTAGGCACCTCTTTGATCAGAAAGCGGTTTGATGGGTCAGGATCAGGTATAACGTTAAGCAATGCTCTTGTATAGGGATGTAA
The DNA here is from genome assembly GCA_018396435.1 of Candidatus Bathyarchaeota archaeon. GTDB lineage: Archaea > Thermoproteota > Bathyarchaeia > Bathyarchaeales > DTEX01 > DTEX01. Next base: position 3,475 of record JAGTRG010000035.1, on the reverse strand, counting down.
TGGGTTGACTAGCAATTCTTTAGTCTCAGCGCTCTCAACGATATGAGCTGCATACATTATGTAGATTCTCTCCGAGAAATATCTCGTTGTTGAAAGGTCATGCGTGATATACATTACACTCAGATCGTATCTTGTTTGGAGATCTTGCAACAGCTTGAGAATCTCTATTCTAACTGACGCATCCAGCATGGAGACAGGTTCATCTGCAACTATCATTTTCGGTTCCAGAATTATTGATCTTGCTATAACTAGCCTTTGTTGTTGCCCCCCACTTAACATATGTGGATATTTATTGATGAAGTCTTCAATTGGGGTTAGTTTAACTCCCTCTAGAGCTTTATAAATTCTCTCTTCTCTTTCCTTCCTATCTTTAATTCCATGAATTATAAGCGGTTCCTCTAATATTCTTTTCACAGTCATGAATGGCGGTAATGCCCCAAAGGGATCCTGTTGGACTAGGCCAGTTTCCCGTCTATACCACTTTAGTTCCTTCCACCCTAAGTGAGTTATGTCCTTTCCTCTGAATATTATCTTTCCATCGGTTGGCTCATATAGTCTAAGTATAGTTTTGCCGAGAGTTGTTTTACCGCATCCGCTCTCGCCAACTATAGATATCGCTTCTCTTCCAGCAAGTGTTAGGCTAACTCCATCAACTGCTTTTACATAGCCTCTTTTACCGAATAGTCCCCTTCTGATTTCAAAGTACTCCTTTAAGTTTTCAACATGAAGTAGAGGGCTGCTCATAGTTATTCCTTCTCATAAAGCCAGCATTTAGCATAAAAGCCTTCATTGAGATGCATTATAGGAGGATCTTTAATGCACTTCTCGAAGATGAAGGGGCACCTATCAGCGAACCGGCACCCTTTAGGCGGATCTAGGAGGCTCGGTGGAGAACCTGATATGAAGCCTAGTTTTTTATCAGTTCTAAGCGTGGGAACACTTTCCATCAATTTTTGGGAGTATGGATGTAATGGATTTTTATAAAATGTTTCTGCATCGCTAAATTCGACAACTTGACCAGCATACATAACTGCAACTTTATCTGCAAGTTCGCTGGAGAGACTAACATCATGAGTTATGAATATCATGCTTATTTTCAACTCCCTTTTAATGTTCTTAAGCAGATTCATTATGTTAGCTTGCGTCAGTACATCTAGGGACGATGTGGGTTCATCTAGGATCATTAGTTCCGGATTTGTTAGAAGGGACATTGCTATGATAACTCTTTGTTTCATCCCGCCGCTCAATTCAAAAGGATAATGATGCAGGAAGGCCTCATTTACTCCAACCGCCTTTAAGGTTTTTGCAGCCCTCTCAAGGGCTTCGCCTTTACTCATCTTTTGATGTAGGAGGAGAGGTTCTATCATTTGGTCTCCTATCTTAATGATCGGGTTTAAGGAGTTTAATGCTGCTTGCGGGACATAGGTAATCTTAGTCCACCTTATCTCCTTCGTGAACGTCTCCTCATCTAAGTCCATTAGGTTTAAGCCATTAAAGAGGACTGCACCTTTATATACTGACACGTTTCTGGGTAACAGCCTTATTATTGACTTTGCCAGTGAGCTCTTTCCGCAGCCCGACTCCCCAATAACAGCGATTGTTTCCCCCTTTGGTAGCGAGAATGACACATCGTCGACTGCCTTAACCTCCCCCCTCAGCGTTCTGTAATACATTACTAGGCTTTTTATGTTGAGGTGTCTCTCGCTCATTTAAATCTCCTTCAATTTTGGATTGAATATTTTGTCCAATGCGAAACCAAGCATTGCGAAACTTAACGAGGCAGCCGCCAACATAACAGAAGGCTCCAGAACCCAGTAATATAACCCTTTATATAAGGCTCCATTCGAGTACGCGTCATCAATTATTTTTCCCCAAGTTGGAGTTAATGGGTCGCCTAAACCGAGTATTGCTAAAGCAGCCTCTAAGAATACGAAGTCTGCCACTGATAAAACCATCGAGGGTATTATGGTAGGTAAAACTTTGGGGATAAGATAGTATAATACAATCCTTAGATTGCTTGCACCATATGCCCTTGAAGCCTCCACATACGGGAACTCTTTAATCTGCAGAAACATTGCCCTGTAGTTTTTAACGCCTCCGCCAAAAATTGTAAGAGCTATGACAACTACTAAAAGAACCCATATATTAAACTTGTAAAATGTAGATATCATTATTAAGATTGGCAAAAAGGGAATGACCATAAAAATCTCAGTTATTCGCTGCACGATATTATCAGTTATTCCTCTAAACCATGCGCTAACAGCGCCAATAAACATCTGTATAAGCGCTATTGAGACCGAGGCTGTTACACCAAATGATAATGCAATCGGGGCGCCCCATAAAAGCGCTATTCCTAAATCCCTTCTTAAATGATCTGTACCGGCCCAGCCATAAACTTTTCCATATACGACTAACTTTGCATCCAGATTCACATTGGTTTCAAAAATTATTCCATCTATCCAAAGTTTATAGTTTCCCTTCATAACTTTAACCGTATCGGGACTAAGTATGCCGGCGTCTTCCTGAGCGAATAGGAGAAGCGTGATAGGGGCTTCGTAATCAATGGTTTTGTTAATCTTCTTTGAGATAATGTTTTTAAGTTCTCTGGCTAATTTTTCATCATTTGAGATGTAATATCTATCATCTTTTGAAATCAATAAGTTAGCTAGAATAATTTCTTCTCCATCTGGCTTAACCCAGTAAACTGTTAATTTTGGCACTGAAGCAGTATGGTTTGATTCGAAAAAAATATTTATCTCGCTTGGAAAATCATCATATTCATAGTTAAATGAAAATTCTACTTTTATATTGCTAAATTTTTCAGCCACTGGAATTATTGCTTTAGATACCCCTGGCTTAGGTTTCTTTGTGTCTAATACTATCGTCTCTGGCATCTTTTTTGATGAGAAGATGTTTATCCATGAGGGCAAAGCGTTACGGGGGCTCTCTAACCAGTATTTTTCACCTGCTCTCCAAAGTTTTGTCGCTTCATCATAAGGTATAGCCAGAATTGCATAGATTGATATCCCAACTAAAATAATTATTATTATCAGCCCGATTAGGGCGGATTTATAAATTAACAATTGTCTAAGGGTTTGCTTAAAAGTCGACAATGTTACATTCCTCCTGATCTGATTCTTGGATCTAAGATTGCGTAAACGAATTCTAACGCGAAAACCGTTACGGCTAAGAGATAGGCGTATATAACTACAAGACCCACTAAAACAGGAGTATCAAACATTAATGATGCTTCATAAAATAGACTTCCTATGCCAGGCCAATTAAATACTCTCTCAGTTATTATTGCTCCCATCCATGAGCCGATTAAAGTTAAGGAAAAGTCCGTTATAATTGGCGGTAGAGTTGGTCTAAGTATATACCTTCTCTGAATTAAAGATTCAGGTAAACCTTTAGCTTTTGCCATTTCTACATAATCTTCACTTGAGAACATTAGGAAGAATGTTCTTCTAACGTA
>JAGTRG010000034.1 GCA_018396435.1 Candidatus Bathyarchaeota archaeon | reverse complement strand
GATGAGGGATTAATCCTACTGAACTTATAGATTATTGGGAAGTACCCCTCAATTAGGATGAAGGGTTTAGAATACGCCTCCTTCAAAAGGAAGAGCTGCTCAAATAGGTATCGATGGGTGAGCGTATGAACAAAATCATGCACGGTTTTTCTCTCAAAAACGCATTCATCGGAAATTATATAATCGCCCTTATCGAGAGATCTGATAATAATCAGCGCCCCCATTTCCCTTAAACCCTTAACTATTTTAGGCGCCGCGCTAGCCTCTCTACTGTCAATTATAATAGTGGGCTGCTCAGATCCCTTATTCGCATTAATATATGGCAATAAACTTTCCGACCCCGCCATCTCTCAAAGCCTCACAACACTTTAAAATCTCAAACTTTTTATTTAGCCTTTCCTAGATAATTCAAAAAAAGAAAATTAAATATAAGGATGTCACAAAGACGAAACCCTTGGAGAGATGAAAACTTAAAATGGCAACTCTTCAAATCGAGGGTTTAAGGGCCGTATACCGTGGGATGTGCCCCAATTGCGGAGGGGATATTAGCGATCAAGAGCTGCTCGGCCCAGGCGTATGTACACAATGTATTCTAAGCCCCCCGCCGGATAAAGAAAAGGTTTATTTAGAGCTAATTAGAAGGGGCCAAATTGGTGAATATGTAAAGGTTTTAGAAATAGAGTTTAACCTCAAGAAATTTTCTGAATTCTTCAATTTCCTTGTAGGATCCAGACCATGGGCTTTACAGGAGGTATGGGCTAAGCGGGTATTGATGGGTCGAAGCTTCTCTATTGTTGCGCCAACTGGCATCGGTAAAACCCTATTCGGGCTTATTATGGCGCTTTACTTAGCTGGAAAAGGAAAAAAATGCTACATCATTGTGCCAACAAGCCTCTTAGTTAAGCATTTACTGGACAAGGTTTCGGTCTTCTTGGAGAAGATGTCTCGTATTGGAGAACAAACCCCTATCGTTCTAGGCTACTACTCCGAGATGCCGAAAAGGGAAGCTAAGGAAACATTAAGACGCATTGCTGATCAAGATTTTTCAGTTCTAATAACAACGGACAGATTTCTCTACAGTAGATTTGAGCTTATTAAAAATGTGAAATTTGACTTCACATTCGTTGATGATGTTGATTCTTTCCTAAAATCCCCGAAAAATATAGATAAAACAGTCCTCTTAATGGGTTTCAGCCCGGAAGATGTTGAGAAAGTTCTGGAAGCAGAGGAGCTGATGGTTGCCGCTTCACATAATATGCCGAGACAATTAAACGATAGGGTGCTCGTTGTTTCAGGAGCAACATTAAGAGGTAAAAGAACAAAGCGCATAAAGATATTTAGGCAGCTCTTCGGTTTTGAACCTGGCTTCAGCCCTGAATTCGTGAGAAATGTTTCAAACTTATTCATCAGATCCGTTGATGACATGAAAAGTCGCACCGTGGAGCTGGTTAAAAAGCATGGTCCAGGATGCCTAATATTCGTGCCGCAAGTTAAGGGCTTAGCGTATGCCAAGGAAATCGCTGCTTCCCTAAAAGAGGCGGGTATAAAAACTTTTATTTATGAAAGGATGAATCCGAAAATACTTGAAAGGTTCATCTCAGGCGATTATGCTGCCCTAGTCGGCGTGGCCAGTAATAGAAGCCCACTGGCGAGGGGTCTCGATCTCCCGGAAACCATCAGATATGTTGTTTTCGCCGGCGTTCCAAGAAGAGAAATAAGAGTTGGAAGAGGCGAGTACAACCCGCAGAAGATCCTCACGCTCTTGAAAACTCTATCTCCATTTTTTGAAGAAAAATTCTTCAGAGAAGTCATTCCCGTTATATCCGCATTATCAAGAATCGTTCCAGTTAACAAAGAATTAATTGATAGGATTAGGGAGGCTGATGAAAAAAATATTGAATTAGAAGGCTTCGCCGGACATGTCCTAAAGGTTGTTAGAGAAGCAAAGAAGCTTCTGATCAAAATAATGGAAGATATTGAGATCAGGAAGGTTACTGAGAGGCTGGATGTAGATGTGAAGATTGAGGATAAAGAATATGTACTAGTTATGCCCGATGTTGATGGATATGTACAAGCCTCAGGCAGATCCTCAAGATTTTACGCTATAGGTATAAGCCGAGGCTTATCAATAATCCTCATAGACGACGAAAAAGCTTTCCATGGCTTAAATAAGAGAATTCAGCTTATGACGGATGAGGAATTCGAGGAGTACACCCCTGAGAGAGCCGCCGAAGATTTAAGAAAGGCGGATGAGGATAGGAAAATTATTGGAAAAATCCGCAGAGGCGAGTTTACCGCAGAAACTATTGATATCATAAGATCGACTTTAGTTGTTGTTGAGTCGCCTACAAAGGCTAAGGCGATAGCATACTTCTTCGGCAGACCGGCAAAAAGAACAATTAATGGCTTCACGGTTTACGAAGTTGCAGGTGGACAAATGATCCTTAACGTTGTTGCTTCAGGCGGACACATATTTGACCTCACAACAGAAGGCGGGTATCACGGCGTCATGAAGGAAAATGATCATTATATTCCAGTCTACACAGATATAAGAAAATGCAATAACTGTGGTGAACAGTTTACTGATAGGGATGTCTGCCCTGAATGTGGGTCAAGCAACATACGTTCAAAGAAAAATGTTGTGGATTTACTTCGCAAGCTAGCTGTCGAAGCAAATAAGGTGCTTATTGCAACTGATCCCGACGCTGAGGGTGAGAAAATTGGATACGACATTTATGTTGTAGTTAAGCCTTACTGTAAAGATGTTGAGAGACTTGAGTTTCACGAAGTGACTCGTAGAGCCCTTAGAAAAGCCTTCTCGGAGCCTAGAAATGTTAAGCTGCCACTTGTTCAAGCCCAGGTTGTTAGGAGAATTGAGGACAGATGGGTTGGGTTCGAGTTAAGTAGGAAACTTTGGGAGAAATTTAAGGTGACATCACTTTCAGCCGGTCGGGTTCAAACCCCGGTCTTAAGCTGGGTTATAAGGCGAGTGGAGGAACTTAGGAAAAAGATTCCGGCAGCTGAATTGCATCTGGAAAATGGGCTCTCAATAAGGCTTGTTAATCCTCTGAACATAGAAGATCTGGTGAGAAAGTTCAAGGAAGGCGAGCTGAATGCAACGATAGAAAATGCTGCTTTCCGCGAAGAAACAGTTTATCCGCAGCCACCTTACACAACTGACAGCATGCTTAAGGACGCGGCTCAAAAGATGGGTTTCCCAGTCGGATACACGATGAGCTTAGCGCAGACTCTATTCGAATCCGGCTTAATAACGTATCATAGAACAGACTCAACTGCGGTTTCAACCTCAGGTATGGATGTCGCGCACCGCTTCATTGATGAAAATTACCCGGGTCTCTTTAAGCCTAGGGCATTTAGAAGCGAAGGGGCGCATGAATGTATTAGGCCTACAAAACCCCTTAATGCTAAGCAGCTAAGATTCTACCTTTCATCAGGAGTTTTAAGGATACCTCAAAAGTTAAGCGCTGACCATCTGAAACTTTACGACATGATTTTTAGGAGATTCATCGCCAGCCAGATGAGTGAAGCAAGGGTCATAATTCAAGAATTCACTTTAAAAATTAACGGCATCGAAGTAGAACAGGATAGAATAACGAAAATTCTTGAAGAAGGCTTTCTAACAGTTAATCCAACTATTAGAGTTAAAGAGGAAGCTGCTGAGGGCGTATATAAAGTTGTGCACATGAAGGTTAGACGAGAATCTACGGTCAGACCGTACAGAGAAGGTGATCTGATAGCGCTCATGAAGGATAAGAAAATTGGAAGGCCGAGCACCTACTCGAAGATAATCGACATACTTTTGAGGAGGAGATACATTTTCTCAAAAGGCGGAGCGATATTTAACACTAGGCTTGGTAAAGCTGTCTATGATTATCTGGCGGAGAACTTTGAATCGCTAGTTTCAGAAGAGTTGACCAGAGACCTTGAAACTAAAATAGACGCTATAGAAAATGGTCAAGCATGGTATCAAGATATAATTAAATTAGTCGAGAATGATATAAGAAACGTTATAGGAAGAGAGATATCCAACTCCTAGCTTATAAGCAGCATTAACATTCTTAGTTGTTTTATCTAAAAATCTATAATGGTTGCAACAATAGTGTTTCCGGCGGCGAAGGCGGCAACCTGCTGATGAAACTCAGATTATATTCAGCCTCTAAAAATCTCTCGAAGTCCTGAAAGACCACGCTTTTGGTCTCATTCAGTTTTAGGCACGTTGGCTTCCCCATATAGGCGTCACATAAATCGTAAAGAGCAACCATTTTTAGCAATCGGGGATTTTCAGCAACTACTGATATTATGCTTTCCGGCGGATGTTCTGGAAAGACCCAGGCTATATATGAAACATTTACTGTCCTATAGGATAACCCATCGCGGATAGAGCAGCAATGATTAGCAGTTATGCTTTTAAAAGTATTCAGATGAACTCTTCGGGTCCATATAAAATTATGATAAGCCCCTTCAGCATGTACAACATCTTCAAACTCAGAAGCCCACCAGCCCCTTAACCTACATCTGTTTTTAAATCGCTCAATTAAATCCCAAATCTTAGGAAGATTAACCATCTCTTTTACTCCCCTAAAGCAAAATTGAAGAATAATCCAGATCAGAAGTACATAGTTTCACCTAAAAACTTACCTAGATAAAAAGTTAGACTTTTTATCAACAAAAATATAGAAGTGTTAGAAAAAGTTTCCATTATAAAACTGGGCTGAAAAAATGTTTAATAAAAAACCTATCATATATACTTTACACTTATTTAAAGAATTTAAGAACGCTTCCCTCAGAAATGCCGTATTTTTGCAGCGAAATCTCTTTCAATCCTATCTATGAAAAGCGTAATTTTACCATCGCTTTCAACGGATTGCTCCTTAAAAATCTGCCCGATAAAGCTGTCCCAGTGCTCTATGAGATATTTTCCAGGCTTAAAACCATCTAAGATTATTTCTAGGTTCTCTACATGTTTTATTTCATCCTCAACGATGCTATACCATTTGCTTGCTTTATTCTGAACCCATATGAGCGCTTTCGAATCGTTTTTAAGCCCTAAGACCCTTACCCCATCTAGATTCAGCATAATTTTCTCTCTTAGAAGCGCTAAATTTTCACCTTCAAGAAAAGTTTTTAGAGCCTTATAATGCCCATAAAGATCATAGGGTTCTACGTAGCTGTCCCACCACCAGCTCATGGAGGTAGATGAGGCCCCGAGAAGAGCTGTGGCCCATATGGAATTGTGTAGGCCTAGCCCCTTATGATCAAGCTTCCATAATGGGTCATTATACCATCTCCAATCAACACCAAATTCAGCCAAAATAAACGGTTTATTAAATTTGGAGGATCTATCATTAAGAACTTTTATTATGGCCTCAACCTCATCTTCGATAAATCTGCCGCCGTTTATTGGTCCCATATACATGTGAGCCTGTGTAAAGTTTATCTTATCGAGGCTCCATATTTTGCCTTCCTTTTCGATATTAGCAAAACTCGTTGAGACAGGTCTGCCATATATATCTAGGGTCTTTATGTACTCAGACATCTCCCTATGCCACTCAATTATGTTTTCAACGTTACCTTCGTAGTTGTCGGTTAAATCAACCTCATTCCATAGTTCCCAAGCAGCAATAGAGGGGCTGTGCGCCCATCTGGCTATGATATAAGTGAGTCTTTTCTTAAATAGGCTCTTAACCCTCGGATCTATAAAGAACTCTTCAGGCTTACCTATGATGCCGCCTCTAGCCTTATTATAAGGGTTTTCATTCCACATGGGATTAACACGAGTGCTGAATTGTCCATGATTAACAAGGCAAAGCACGATGTAAATGCCCCTTTCTTCAGCCTTCTCCACAACCCTATCAAGTTTCCAAGCCTCCCTCATATTGTAATAGCCCAGCTTATCCCATTCAATCCCGAAAGCCCAAGGCGCCATCCACACCCTTATCAGATTAACCCCATTACTAGCGAGTTTATCCATCCACTTAAAATATTCCGCAAGTCCTCCCCGACCATGCCAGCAAAGGTTTTGACCTACAAAAAATATTTCAGATCCATCATCTAGGGCGAAGTATTTTGGGTTTTTAATATTCAACTTTATAAATCTAGGTCTTGAAGAATATCCTTGAACCTGAAACTCATAGCCTTCCTCAGAAATTTTATACTCGCCATCCATGATGGTTACTGAGAATTTATATGTTCCTTGCTCCCTCGGTCTATATCTAACAAGCCACTTTCCCTCACCTAGTGGTCTTAAACCCCCCTCAGGTTTCTCCTCATAATCAACATGGTAGAAAGCCGGAATCTCCTCATTTCTCATGCTTGGCGTATTGAATGATGCGCTTACATAAATGTCTTCCGGATCAAAGGGATTAATATAGGAGGCGTCAAACTTTACTTCAAACTCAAACTTCTCATACGCTCTTCGAATATTGCTTCCATATTTAATGCCTAAAAGTTTAGGCTGTGCAGATGGGTATTTAGGCATGTTCCAGCGCCTTCAACTTTTCAATCGCTTCTCTGCCTAAATAAGTGGATAAGCAAATTTATTATTTACCTCGCTTCTTTTAGAATTTACAGAGCTCGAGAAGGGTAGGAGGAAAATAATATTAGAATAGCTGTCGTCGACTTGGATAAGTGTAAACCCGCCCGATGTGATAGGGCATGCTATCGATTCTGCCCCCAGGTTAGAAGTAAGGTTGAAGCAATAAGATTTGAAAACAACAAGCCGATCATATCCGAAATACTTTGCACTGGCTGCGGCATATGCGTTAAAAAGTGTCCATTCAAGGCGATATCAATCGTTAATTTGCCTGAAGAATTAAGGGGCGAGTGCGTGCACAGATTTGGTCCGAACACGTTTAAATTGTTCCGCCTACCAATCCCATCTCCCGGAATGGTACTTGGGCTAATTGGACAGAACGGTATTGGTAAGTCAACAGTCTTAAAGATTTTCTCCGGCGAGATTAAGCCTAACCTTGAAAGATATAGCGATCCTCCAGAATGGTCTGACATAATACAGTTCTTCAGAGGTTCAACTCTCCAAACTTACTTCCAAAAACTAAGCAACGCCGGACTTAAGATCGTTCATAAACCACAGTATGTAGATAAAATCCCGCATATTGTTAGGGGAAATGTAGGCGAGGTGCTGGAACGTATCGATGAAAGGGGCATGCTGGATGAGATCTCTGAAAAACTTCAACTTAAGGTTGTCTGGGATAGGCCTCTAGACGTTCTAAGCGGCGGTGAGCTTCAGAGAGTCGCTATAGCAGCGGCTGTCTGCCGTGAAGCGGATGTGTATCTTTTTGATGAACCCTCAAGCTACTTGGATGTCAAGCAGAGGCTGGAAGCAGCTAAGGTTATAAGAAGCTTAAAAGAGGCTGAAAAGATGATTATCGTAGCAGAACATGATTTGGCAGTGCTAGACTACCTTTCAGATCAGATCTGCATATTCTACGGTAAACCAGGCGTATACGGGATTGTCTCCCATGTTCACAGCGTTAGAACGGGAATTAACATTTACCTTAATGGGTTCATACCGGATGAAAATATGCGCTTCAGAAAGGAGCCGATAATGTTTCACGTAAAACCGCCAACCACAGCCCCGCTCGCCAGCGCACCAATGCTTAAGTGGAGCGAAATGATGAAAACTTACGGTGACTTCACCCTAAAAATTGAGCCTGGTGAAGCCGGAGCCGGAGAGGTAATAGGCATACTCGGCCCAAACGGCATTGGAAAGACAACGTTCATAAAGATTTTAGCCGGAATTGAAAAGCCTAATTCTGGGCAACCACCCGTCGAGGACATTTTAAGGGTTAGCTATAAACCACAATATATATCAACCGACTATAATGGAGCCGTCGAAGATCTTCTAAAGATGGCTGCAAAGGAGCAATTCGCATCCAGCTGGTACCAAAGCGAAATAATTCAGCCGCTCAATCTAAGCCCGCTTCTTGATAGAAGCGTCAAAGAACTCAGCGGTGGTGAGCTTCAGAAGGTTGCTATAGCAGCATGTCTCTCACGTGAGGCAGACCTGTATCTTCTCGATGAACCAAGCGCATACTTGGATGTCGAGGAAAGGTTGTTGATGGCTAGAACAATCAGGAGAATCATTGAGGATAAAAATGCAACAGCCTTCGTTGTTGAGCACGATATTGTTGCTCAAGACTTCATAGCGGATAGATTAATAATATTTACTGGCGAACCGGGCATTCATGGGACAGCGAAAACTCCGACAAGCCTCCTTGACGGAATGAACATGTTCCTGAGAGAGATGAACATAACTTTTAGAAGAGATCCGGAAACAAAGAGGCCGCGTGTTAACAAAGAAGGCTCAAGGTTAGATGAGCATCAGAAAAGAATGGGACAATACTACTACATTAAATAATTAATCCAACATGAACGTGCAATTTTTAAGCATAACCTATTTTCTAGTCATGAATTATTCAATGAGCTCACTTTGCAAGATTTCTCTCGGGAGATCCCTTCAATCTTCATTTAATCCTTAAAAAGGCTGAAATTACAGCTCTTCATAAGCAACTGGGCATTAGAGATCAAATTATTCCTCTGTTTCTGCCACGTATATTTTCAGCCCATGAGACCTAAAGAACCTAACTATATTCGGCTTTTTGAGGGTCCTAAGTAGGCTATAGCCTAGCACTGCGACGGCGAAGAGGCTACTTATTGCTAGAGCTGTTATGCTTAGGAGCCATGGAGGCAATACTGTGCTCTCAACTGGAAATATAAGCCAAACATAGCTTCCAACAATTAAACCAATGGATAATGCGCCGATAACGCAGCCAATCAAAGGTTTATTCCTCATTTTAAAGATTAATGCTGAAGCAATCATGTTGGCAACCGGGCCGAAAATTATATCGATAAACCCGTAAGGCACTGAAGCTGAAAGGTAAATGTTACTTACAATGCAACCAGCTGAGACTCCGATAATCGCTGGCGGGCCGAAGAGCGCAGATAATGGTATTAATGCATCTGCAAAACGTATCTGAATCGACGCTGCGGCGCTTATCCCCTGAACTATTACTAGCGTAGAGTATAGGGTTATAAAAAGCGCTGTTAAAGCTAAATCTTTGCTCTCCATGATTTCATTTCCTTATCTTGAAGCCTATTAAGCGTAGCGGATTAGGGACGCCTATTAGTAAGCATCTTAAGAAAAGCTTACTCTACGCTAAGCATTAATAAAGCCTTCGGTCTTTTTAGTGGAGAAAGGCAAAAGTTATTTATTAGCCATCCTCTCTTCTTATAAGATGGTGAATTCTTTATGGTTGCGGCTGAGGAAAGAAAAGAAGTGTCTTACCGCTCCCACAAGGTTGTTATAAGAGGAATTGTTGAAGGATACGATGTGGCCTCGCTGGAAGACCTGAAAAAACTTGAAAATCAGATTGAAAGTCTGCAGAGTGAAATAAATGCCCTTAAAAATCAAATAAGTGAATTACAAAAAGCGTTGAATGCCACAAACATGAGGCAAGAGCGATTGGAAAACTTCCTAAGATCATTTAAGTAGATCCATAACCAGAGTATCTAGCGTGATCAAATCCATTAACTCCACTTTTTCGATCGCTAAATTTAATTGGTTCAGGCTCTATAATTCGCTGAAAGCTAATGAAAGCTGAAAGGCTTGGAGGAGGGATTAATGAGTTTAAGAATTAATAAAATGATTTTCGCTACGATCCTAGTTGCAGCATTTATTATTGGAGCATTTTCATCATATTTATGGGTCGCAGGCTTTTATGCGTCATTAGAGCTTAACCTACCTGAAAAACCAGTCATATCAGTACACAGTTTTCTAACCTCAGCTGGGAACTCTTCGTTCTTCAATATCACAATACTTAACCCTTCACTCTCACCTGAAGAGATAAAAATCTTAGGAATTTATGTTTTAACCGAAGATGGCATTAGCCATAAGATTACCTCAACCAAACCAAGCATACCGGGCAGCGGTTACGCAATAAAAGTTGGGGAATCAAAAGTTTTCACATGTTTCTGGAACTGGATAAATTATACTGGGCAGAGAATAAGCATCGCTGTTTTAGCTGAAAACGGTTCCGGAGGGACGTTATCAGCCATTCTTCCTTTATTAGAGGCCAGAGTCACTGATTTCCTTCTAGATCCGGAACGTGGAAGCATGTTTAACATAACAGTTATGAACTCTGAGGGCTCGGTTGCCAAAATTAAGCTTACCGGCTTAAGCGTCATAGCGGATAGCTCGGTTTATAGTGTAGCAACCCAACCCCAGCTGCCATTAGAGCTGGAGCCGAACGGGTCGATTAGCCTTACATGCTTATGGAACTGGACTGAGTATCAAGGTAAAACTATAACGATAGCTGTGATCACGGAGCAAAAATACGTTGCAGAAATAACTGAGTTCATACCTCAATATGTAGTTTTTAATATTGAAGAAATTAAATTCAGCCTAGACGATCCGTCTCACTTCAATTTGACGGTTTTAAACTCAGAATACTCAGTGATACCGTTAAATATAACGAAAATCAGGATCAGGCTTGAGAATGGCACCCTAGTATCGCCTTTAAGCGTTGATCCATCCATCCCTCATATGCTGGATAGAAATTCAACAATAACATTTATGTGCGGATGGGACTGGTCAGCATATCGAGACAAAGAGTTAAGGGTTATTGTATACACTGAGCAAGGGTATAAAACTGAGGCTACCTATAAAACTCCAGCATAAAATTCATCCGGCGAAAGAATCGATTAGTTTTTAACTTTTCTTTTTAGGGAGTCCTCAAGTTTTATCAGAGATTCCGTAGGATCTTCGCTAGCGGTGATATATGAGCCAACAACAGCCGCCCTTGCACCGGCTTCCCAAACCCTGATGATTGTTTCTGGATCTATGCCACCGTCAACTTTTATAAGTTTATTAGGAAACCTCTGGGAAAATCTTTTTATTCTTTCTGTTGCTTCTTCACAGTATTTTTGTTTCCCTGCGCCCATAGGCACGGTCATCAATAAAACTATATCCGCGGTCTTAACGATCTTGTCAGTTAATCTCTCTTCCGCTGTTGGAAGATTTAGGCATATTCCAACCCTGTAGCCGAGTTTCTTTAAGGTTTTAAGGGCTTCTATGGCATCGTGTTCCGAGCTGAAAGATTCTACTTGTATTATAATTGCCGTTTTAAATCTGTCTTTTTTATGAATGAATGAGTTTATCTCCTTCATTATTTCAAGCGGGTTTCTAACCATTAAATGTATGGTTAAGGCAATTTTATCATGTAATTCTTCATATAATTTCCTTATAAGATCTATTGAAAATTTATTTCTGGAAACAAGAGGCTTCCTCATAACGTCTATGTGGACATCATGTATCCTTCCAGACTGCGCAAGTTTAATTATGTTTAGGAAAGCCTCGGATTTCTCTAAGTTCTTCAAGCTTCTGGAAAGATCTTTCTCGTATTCAAGTATCGATAGCGAGATGAACATTTTACGCTCATAATATTTTTTGGAGAGTAACATTTTATATCTTGCGTTTAAAATATTCGTGAATGGTGATTCAATTTATGAGTAAAGGTTACTTTATTGGGTTGGATAATGGTACACAAAGTACCAAAACTGTGGTTGTGGACGGCGAAACTGGAAGGGTTCTTGGAAAAGCAACAAAAGAATATGGTTTAATAGAAGGTTTACCTCCTGGGCATAAAGAGCAAGATCCGTCTGTTTGGATTGATGCATTAATAGATACTGTTAAAAGAGCAGTTTCGCAAGCCAAAATTAACCCAGTAGACGTTAAAGCGATCGGCGTCTCAGGTCAACAGCATGGCTTAGTTCCGATGGATGATCATGGCAGAGTCATAAGGCCAGCTAAACTCTGGAATGATACAAGCACATTTAAAGAATGTGAATATTTAACGAGGAAACTAGGCGGTTTTAATGCCGTCATAGATGTCTTGGGTCTGCCATTCTTACCGGGATATACAGCTCCAAAGATTCTGTGGCTTAAGCGTCATGAGCCATGGAATTATAGGCGTCTTAAAACTATATTTTTACCGCATGATTATCTGAACTTTTATTTAACCGGCAGGAAGGTTATGGAGTATGGCGATGCTTCTGGAACTGCGCTTATGAATATTAGGACTAGAAAATGGTGCAAAGAGGTTTTAGAAGCCATCGACCCGGATCTCGAAAAGATTCTCCCTCCACTCCAGGGTTCAGATAAGCCGGCCGGCATTATCAGAAAAGAGGTTGCGGAATTATTTGGTTTTAGAGGTGATGTCCTTGTCAGCGCTGGCGGAGGGGACAACATGATGGGTGCCATAGGAACCGGAAACACTAGAAGGGGGGTTGTAACTGCAAGCTTCGGAACATCAGGCACAATTTACGCCTACTCAGATACTCCAGTGATCGATCCGAAAGGTGAGATAGCGGCCTTCTGCGACTCGACGAATGCTTGGCTGCCGCTTCTTTGCACAATGAACGTTACTGTTGCAACAGAGTTCATCAGGAACCTATTTAATATGACTCATGATGAATTAACAGAGGCTGTTGAATCAACGCCTATAGGTTCCGAGGGACTAATACTTCTACCATACTTTGAGGGTGAAAGGACGCCTAATGTTCCTGATGGAACTGGAGTATTCTTCGGGTTAAACAGTCGAACCGTCGATAAGAATCACCTTGCTAGGGCAGCAATGGAGGGCGCAACTTTAGGAATGAACTATGGCTTAAATAGAATGAGGGAGCTTGGAATTGATCCGAAGCAGATTAGGTTAACTGGTGGCGGGTCGAAAAATAGAGCTTGGCGGCAGATAGCGGCCGACGTATTTAACACAGAAGTGGTGTGTCTGAAGATTGATGAGGGAGCAGCCTATGGTGCAGCGCTGCAGGCCATTTGGGCCTACTGCAATTATATAGGTGAAAAAACAACGATACAGGAGATAACGGATCAATATGTTGAAGTTGATGAAAAAACTCTTGTCTCCCCAAAACATGGTAATGTCACAGTTTACCGGGATCTTCAGAAAATTCAAAATGCTTTAAGCAGATCTTTAAGGAAGGTCTTCAGGATGCATAGAGAATTGCTGGACAAATACGTATCATAAGAAATTTCGAAGTGAATCTTGGAAAACCTGGTTTTTATATTATATTTTTTATAGCGGATCATGATATCTAAGGGTAATTTTAAAGAAGCGCGGTGAAAAGTATGGAGAAGATTAATCTGGCTCTAGTGGGTTGCGGCGGAATAGCCGACTCTCATGTTGAAGGCTTTAAGAATTTAAGCGTAAGAGGCCTAAAGGTCTTTAATATAAAGGCTGTATGCGATGTTCTAAAGGAGAACGCTGAGAAAAAAGCCGAGAGAATCCAATATTTTCAAGGTTTAAAACCAAAAATTTACACGGATATCCAGACAATGCTTAAAAATGAAAGCTTAGACGCAGTTGATATTTGCTTGCCACATAATTTACATCACGTTGCCACGTTAGAATGCTTAGAGAGAGGGCTTCATGTAATAATCGAAAAACCCTTAGGGATAACGATGAGAGCGGCGAAAATTATGATCGATGAAGCTTCAAAGCGTAATAAAATACTGGCTGTTGCAGAAAACTATAGGAGGGCGCCTAATGAAAGGGCATTCTGGTGGGCTATAAGAGAGGGTCTAATAGGTGAACCGCGAATAATTCTGTGGGCAGGCATAAGCTGGGGGCCTAAACCTTGGGGCTGGAGAGAGGATAAGATCGCTGCTGGAGGAAGCTGGGTCTTCGATGGGGGTGTGCATTGGGCCGATTTAGATAGATATCAGCTCGGTAAGGAAGCCATCGAGGTCTTTGCAATGTCCCACACGTTTGATCCAATTAAGGAGGGGGTTAAGGTGACCGTGGATGACATGACAATGGCAATAATAAGATATGAGGGAAACATCTTCTCCCAGTGGACTTGGACTAGGGCCGCTCCGGGGAAAAGGATCTACACGCACATCATCTACGGCTCTAAAGGTTCTCTCTCAGATGAGGGGGCTCAATTAGAAAAGGATGAGGGAAAGATCGAGATTCAACCATTAAGCGTCCTTATAAATAGCAT
>JAGTRG010000033.1 GCA_018396435.1 Candidatus Bathyarchaeota archaeon | reverse complement strand
GGATGTTGAAATAACGCCGAAAATCAGCATTAAAGGTCCGAAAGCCTCAGGTAAACCGTTAAAGCAGGCTGCAACGGGAGTTTTAGGCGCTACTGTATCTGGAGATAGATGGGCTGTGGTTATAGGGATTTCGGATTATAGTGACACTCAGAATGATATACAATATGCGGATGACGACGCCTTGGACATGCTTAACGCCCTAACCAGCGTATATGGGTTTAAACGTGAAAACATTCGCTTACTTATATCCGACTATACTGGAAATAACGCAACACGGGGAAACATAATCAACGCAATTGATTGGTTGAGTAAAAATGCAGATGATGACGATGAGGTTGTTTTCTTCTATAGTGGTCATGGTGCAAGAGGTAAAGCCAACGACGGTGACGGTGAGCTTGTTGATGAGGCTATAGTTCCCTATGAATGCACGACAGCCAGCCTAATCTGGGATGGTGAGCTCGCCCAAATGTTCTCAAAATTCGAGACCTCAAGGATAATCTTCATTTTCGACTCATGCTACGCTGGAGGAATGACTGATTTGAAGGCTAACGGAAGGATCGTTGTTATGGCATGCTCTGAATCAGGTCTATCGTATGAAGGCGCTACTTGGGGAAACGGGCAGTTCACATACTACTTTGTAGACCAGGGGATCATCTCAGGAAAAGCGGACACATACGACAACATTCCAGAACAGCCTGATGTAACAGTTGAGGAAGCCTTCGACTACGCTAAGGCTAACTGCATATATCAAACGCCGACAATAAGCGACCTATTCCAAAACGACCTACTGCCATAAACCCATTATTAATGAAAGAGATAGCTCCGGTCAAGCAATCTTAGAGGAGGAGAGATTTTTCTATGAGCGCCCCTAATTATTAATATAGGTGCTTACAAGGAGCCATATTTAAGCGAAAATTCTTTATATTTAAAAGCTTTATATAAAGAGGAGGGGATACTTCTATGCCGTTTTGTCCAAATTGTGGTAGGGAAGTACCTTCAGGAGCAGCCTTCTGCTCATATTGCGGGGCAAGTTTAACCGCTATGCCGCCTCCACCGCCGCCACCGACCCCGCCTGCGATAGTGGAAGTTCCCATATCTTATCAGATTCAAACAGCGATCATATCCTTTGATGAGAAAGCCTCACGTCGTGAGTTGATAGTGAGAATTATATGGAATTTTCTAATCGGTCTGGTAGGTTTTGTATACGGCCTGGCATTCGGCATTATCATTCTTTTTTACAGCGTAGCAGCCGGAATCTTGAACATCATCAACTTCATCAAAATTCTTATAACTGGGAAACGTTGGAGAACCGCTTTCAATTGGCAAGCGAAACTCATCGATAAAAGTGCAACTTACTACACCCGCCTCTACAACTATTGGATGCGAAGGGCGCCATACTTTGGGCTTATGATCGATAAGAGGCCGTCAATAGAAATGGAGCCAGAACCATATAAAACGCCCGGAGGAACCCCAGCTTAATTACACAACGCACCTGCAACCCCCTCTTTTTGTGTAGCTATGTGACAGAGATAGAGTTTTTCCTATTTTGCCTAAGCTTTCGGGATTTTTTGGGCAGACATCATGAGCGACGGTGACGTTGAAGCTTTGATTCTTCTCAACGACCAGCAGATAAATGATGACCTAGGCGCCTTTGATGAGCCCGCCCCAACAAGGATTAGGCTGTTAACGCGTACAATTCATAAGCTGTTTTGGAGGCAGATGATGAGGGTTGCTGAGAAGCTTGGGAACCCAAGGCTACTCCAGATACACCTTCCGCCACTGGAAGGCGACGATGGAGTACGCTAAAACAAAGGATATACTTTACGTGATGAAGGTTCTCGGGCATAAAAACATAATGAACACTCTGATTTACACTTAGCTAGTAGACTTCAAAACTGACGAGTATGTTTCAAAGGTTGCTAGAAGCGCTGAGGAGGCATGCGGCTTGGTTGAGAACGGATTTGAGTATGTTTGCACAACGCCGGATGGCATTATGATATTCCGGAAGCGCAAGTAGTCTGGAGTGGACGGGGAGTAGGAAAAAGTGGACGGGGAGGGATTTGAACCCTCGACCTCGGCGATGCCAACGCCGCGATCATTCCAGGCTGATCTACCCGCCCATCCCGCCTATTTGGCGTTGAGCAGCCTATTTTTTATTTTTATTTTATAGTTTTTAGGCGTTACTTTTAAGGGTTTTGCTGCATATTATTTTTTGGAGGGAAATGGTTTGGTCCTGAGGAGGGTTGGTTTCATCGGTTTGGGCATTATGGGTAAGCCTATGGCTCTAAATCTCCTGAAGGCTGGTTACCCGTTAACTGTTTGGAACAGAACTAGGTCTAAGATGGATGATCTTATCACTATGGGGGCTTACGGAGCCAGCTCGCCTAAGGAGGTTGCTGAGAAGTCGGATGTTGTCATAACGATGGTTACGGATTCGCCTGATGTTGAGGATGTCCTCTTAGGGCCTAACGGCGTTATTCACGGCGGTAAGCCAGGGCTAATAGTTATCGACATGAGCACGATATCTCCTCTGGTAACACGCAGGATATCCGGTGAACTTGCTAAGAGGGGGATTAAGATGCTTGATGCTCCTGTGAGCGGCGGTGAGAGGGGTGCTAGGGAGGCAACGCTATCGATAATGGTTGGAGGTCCGGGGGATGCTTTTGAGGAGTGCCTGCCCATCTTTGAATGCCTGGGTAAGAAGATCACGTATATGGGTCCAACGGGCATGGGTCAAACAGCTAAACTCTGCAATCAGGTTATCTGCGCATTAAATATTCAGGCTGTCTGCGAGGGATTAATGTTAGGAGCAATGGCGGGGCTAGACGTCAAAAGGCTACTTGAGGCAGTTTCAGCCGGAGCTGCAAGCTCATGGATGCTCCTGAATCTCGGACCTAAAATGGTAGAGAGGGATTTTAAACCAGGGTTCAAGATAAGACATCAGCAGAAGGATCTACGCCTAGCCCTAGAGCTCGCGGCTGAACTAAAGATCCCTCTGCCTGGAACAGCCCTAGTTCAACAGATGCTGAGAATTGTTGAAGCGGAGGGTTTAGGTGAGGAGGGAACCCAAGCGGCAATAGCAGCCATGGAGAAGATGGCTGGGAGAAAAATTACGGGATAGAAGAAAATTTTAAATAGAATCTCCATGCTAATCCATCTTCATCCCTTAGACTCACATGAAGGAAGAGACCTATGAGCCGACTGCTCAAGCAGCAGCCTATGCTGAAAAAGCCGCTTATAGAATACACAGATACCTACTGGGCGAAAACATTTCAGGGTGAAACAAGCCGCATCTCAGATTCTAAGGATGACTTCCTTCACATATTTCTTCATTATCTCTGAAAAATGCTCTATTATTTTCGGTTCATATGGCTTGATTTCCCTAAACCTTTCATCTAAAGCGTTCTCCGGAATGAACTGTTGAAAGGCGAAACGCTTAGCTCCCTTAACGAGCTCGCCGATCTTCGCTATATCCTCCTCTTCAACTATGATTGGTACAACAGTGTTTCTAAACTCGTAATCAACCTTGGAGCCCTTAAGCATTCTGATGGTTTCAAGCAGATTCTCCATTTCCGTTTCTTTCGCCCCAAGCATAGGATATTTTTCAAGCGATGTTTTGACATCAACCGCCACATAATCAACGTAGTCCAGAGATTTCTTCAATCTCTCAGGGAAGAAACCATTCGTATCAAGCTTTACTAAGAAGCCTCTCTCCTTAAGTTTCCTAAGGAAGAACGGGGCATCCTCATAGATTAACGGCTCCCCGCCGGTTATAACAACGGCGTCAATAAACTTCTTTCTGGATTCAAGTATAGTGAGAGCATCATCTTCAGAGAGGAATGGACCCTTCTGATCCATAACTATTCTCCAGTTTTGGCAGAATGGACAACGCAGATTGCATCCTGGCGTAAAGAGCACGCTGGAGATTTCGCCTGGGAAATCTATTAGGCTTGTTTTCTGCAGTCCGCTGAACTTCATGGCTTAGCCTTGCTAATTGCTGTTTTAGGAGGCTGAAGATGCTGAGGCTGTAAGCAGCACCGCCCTATCAAATGTTCGCCTTATCCTAAACTCAGATTGCTTACCATCATTCCATTGATCTATAGGCCTGAAGTAGCCGACAACCCTCGAGTAAACCTCGCATTTAGCCCCGCAGCTGGGACATGCCTTGTTTTCACCGCTGATATATCCATGCGTTGGGCATATGCTGAATGTCGGCGTTAACGTAAAGTATGGTATATGATAGTTATATGCTATCTTTTTAACCAGGGTTGCTGCGGAGCTCCATGAATACAATTTCTCTCCAAGGTAGATGTGGAAAACTGTTCCACCGGTATATAGCGGTTGGAGATTATCTTGATGCTCCAGAGCTTCGAAGAGGTCGCCGGTGTAATCCACTGGCAGATGGGTTGAGTTTGTGTAAAATGGTTCCGCACCCTGAGACAAATACTTCTCATTGGCAACTATTATACCAGGATGCTTCTTCTTATCTATCCTAGCAAGCCTGTAGGAGGCGCCCTCAGCCGGCGTGGCCTCTAGGTTATATAGGTTCTCAGTCTCCTCTTGGTATTCCATGAGCCTTTCACGCATGAACCTCAATGTTTTTATAGCGAACCTCAATCCCTCCTCCGTTGCGATCCCATATCCAAACATGTTCAGCAGGGCCTCATTCATGCCGATTATGCCAATTGTTGAGAAGTGATTCTTCCAGTATTTGCCATAGGATTCCTTCACGAAGCGGAGATAATACTTTGAGTATGGATACAGCCCCCTCTCAGTGAACCTTTCCAGAACCTTACGTTTTATTTCCAGACTGTCCCTGGCAAGATCCATAAGTTCACCTAGCCTTTCGTAGAATCTATCTTCATCTTTCGCCAAGTAACCTATTCTTGGGAGGTTTATTGTAACAACCCCTATTGAGCCAGTGAGCGGGTTAGCGCCGAAGAATCCTCCTCCGCGTTTACGCAGCTCTCTATTGTCAATTCTTAAGCGGCAGCACATTGAGCGTACATCTTCCGGCTTCATATCGCTATTTACGAAGTTAGAGAAGTATGGCACACCGTATTTGGCGGTCACCTCAAATATTTTTTGCGAAACCGGCGAATCCCAGTCAAAGTCCTTAGTTATGTTGTATGTTGGTATTGGAAATGTGAATATTCTCCCCCTCGCATCGCCTTCAGACATAACCTCGGCGAAGGCCAAGTTAAACATGTTCAGCTCCTCCTGCATATCGCCATAAGCATCATCGATAACTTTACCGCCGTAAACTATCGGCTCATCCTCCATGAAGCCCGGCACTTTAAGATCAAGAGTCACATTGGTGAAGGGGGTCTGAAAGCCAACTCTCGTTGGGACATTAATGTTAAATATGAATTCTTGAATTGCCTGCTTAACTTCCCTATAGTCTAGGTCGTCATAACGTATGAATGGAGCCAAAAGGGTGTCAACATTGCTGAAAGCCTGAGCCCCAGCGGCTTCACCCTGCAGGGTATAGAAGAAGTTCACCACCTGCCCTAAAGCCGTCCTGAAGTGCTTAGGGGGCTTGCTTTCAACCTTCCCATAAACCCCTCCGAAACCTGAGAGGAGGAGCTCCCTTAAATCCCATCCCACGCAGTATGGTCCCAGAACACCTAGGTCATGAATATGTACGTCGCCTGAGTAGTGGGCCCCGCCAATATTAGGAGGATATATCCGGTTGGCCCAGTAACGTTCAATAACCTTAGTTGTCAAGTAATTATTTAACCCTTGAAGTGAGAAGCTCATGTTTGAGTTTTCACGAACATACCAGTCATCCAGATTGAGATACTGCTCTACGAGCTCTGAGGAACTGAGGATTTCAGCGAGCTCTCTTAAATCTTGATGCTGCTTCCGATATAGTATGTAGGCTTTCGCCATTCTTGCGCGTCCATTTTTAATGAGAATATTCTCAACGATATCCTGGATCTCCTCAACCGTAGGAACCCCATCCTCGCCGAAGCGCTTCCTTAACACCTCAACAACTTGATCGCTTAAGCGTTTAGCAAGATCCCTATCTCTTTCGCCAACGGCGTTGGCTGCCTTCCATATGGCGTTGGTTATACGCTCCTGATCGAACGGTTCTAATCTGCCATCTCTCTTCCGAACGTACTTCAAGATTTCAGCCACCTAATAACGCTTTAATATGCCGGCTCGCCCACGGACAAAACCACTAATTATAGTTTTACCTAAAAATTTAAATTTATCTGTCAAAATTTTTAGATATTAAAAAGACTTAAAAATCCGAAATATTTTTGGAAAACGCTTGATTCTCCAATAATTTTTAAACTAGTTTAAATTATATTAAATTACATAATCTTACACTTTTATAAGTTTATGTCATTTTCACACCAGATCTTTTATTCCAACCTTAACAACTTTTACATGTTCAACTAATCTTCTTCCCAGAAGCTTGCATGCTTTAAGCGCCATCCCATCCGGATTGTCTATGGCAACCCGCTCCATGAAGTTATCTTCCAAAAACGAAAACATAAATAGTTTTTCACATTAAGAATTAAAATCGGGGAAGCATATGGCTAAGCTTCTGCTGGATGAAATGTATTCCGGCCTTAAGGAATACTTTGAACTTTTCGGCTGGGAAGTCTTAACTGTTCAAGACGCTGGGCTGCAGGGAGCGAAAGACAAAGATGTATTAACTTATGCGAAGAAGAATGATCTAATCCTTATAACTCAAGACCAGAAATTATCCGACATGGCTGAGATGATGCAAGTTAAATGCGTAGTAATATCAAGCGGATTAATAGCCAAAATAGCAGATGCAAAAATAAGAGAGAAATATCCTGAAATAAAGCAAGCATAAAAATTTTTATTTAACCATTAATAATTTCTAATGAGGAAGGGACGCCCAGGGGAGCAGTTAGCCTTTAGAGCTTAGTGAGGCATATTTGAGCCCCCGCTTGAGGCGTCCCTTCCTCATTATTTAAGCATGGGGTTCTTTGAATTTTAGAAGAGAAACGGAAAATTCACTTAGTGATGCCCTTAAGTTTAGATGGTATAAAAAGAGTGAGAGGATTACTTGAGCGATTCCAGCGATATATCGACTCTTCTCTGTATGCACGATATATGCTTGATTAAGTTTGGGAATCTTATGTAGTGCCATGTGGATTTTGGTTTAAATGGATTACTGTTTAGGGCGGCCTCTAAAACCCTATCTTTGGTTATCTCCACATTTTTTATCATTGATTTAAGACCTATTATGTCGCACATGTAGTCAACGTAGCATACGGGTATTTTTGTGCATCCGATCATCTTTAGGGCTTCAACCCTATGGTGCCCGTCAATTATTGTGTTTGTTTTCTCATCGACAACAATGGGCTTTTTAATGATTCCGTCAAACCATATTTCGTCCTTAAGGTTTTTAAGCCTCTTTTCATCCGTGCGTTCATGAGCTTTAAGGCTGGAAATGTCGACTAGGCATATGCGGGTTTTAATCAATGTATTGTTTTTGTTAGATTTTCTTGAAGTCAAAGTATGTCCTCACAAGTTAATAAATGTATATATTTGTTCTATTTAAAACTTTTCAGTACATTTTTGTACAAAAATCACTTAAATAAAAATTCAACAGCAATTATGGAAAAACCTAGGGGCAAGGAATAGAAGGCAAACATATGGAATCTGCGGATAAACCTCTTAAGAATCTTTATTGACATGTAGCCTACGATCATTGAGATGAGAAATCCCATAAGTAGATTAAACGATTTAACCCCTGCTAGAGGAAGAGCGCCCAGTTGAAAATAAGCCGTCAGCGTTAGGGCCCCCAAGATTGCTGGGATGGACAGTAAAAATGAGAATTTGAAGGCTTCATCACGCTTTATGCCGAGAATTAGAGCCGTGGCTATTGTCAGTCCGCTTCTGGAGAGCCCAGGTATCGTTGATAATCCTTGCGCTATGCCGATAATTATGGCAGACCTCCAATCAACATTTTCCTTTTCATCCTTCCCAATTTTTGACAGATACACTGTTAAGCCGGAAAATATGAAGGAAAATGCGATGGGTAGGATGCTGCTGAAGATTTCTTCCAGGAAACTGCTAACCACCAAACCTATCAGCATCGTTGGAAAAGAACCTATAACGATCATCTTAAACATTCTACCCTCATCTGATTTAAAGTCGAGCCTTATGAGTGCCATAAGGATCCTTTTTATGTCATCCTTGAAGAAGAGGATTGTAACTAGCAATGTGCCTACATGTAAAACAACATCAAAGAGTAATGGGAGTTTTAATCCGAGAAAATACTCGGCTAACCTTATATGCCCAGTGCTTGATATTGGCAGCCATTCGGTTAAACCCTGAATTAGGCCCAAAACGATTATTTCGATCTCTTGCTCCAAATCAAGTCGCCATTATATCTTAATTTAACCGAAAGATATTTTTATAGACGCATCTTGATATTAATTTTGAGGGAATTTGCCGTTACTTGATGTAGTAACAGTTAATGAGGAACATGAGAATAAAGAGGATTTACTGGAGGTCATTTGGAGAGCCCTAGAATATTTTCCAGGAGGCTTATGGGAAGGGGCAAACTATCTAGGTAACCTAAATATAAAGTACGACTTAAAGATAAAGTCTAAGGATGACGTTTACGGAGCTTTTATGTTCAGCAGTCTTATGGAGAAGATAAGAAGAGTTAGGCGAATGCTTCAGGTTAAAGATCTCCTATTGGCGGTTACATGTGATCCAATAATAACAGTATATCACAGGTTTGAGGATGGAGGGTTCAAGCGGGTCGCCAACCTTGTTTATGATTACGTCTCGAGTGAGATCGGTGTAGTTTCACTGTTCAGAATAGAGTACGATAGGAACGCGGCGAGGGTTGTGGCGCATGGTTTAGGGCACAATCAGGGTTTAAGGCATCATGCGGAGCCCATTGACGTAATGTGTGAAGGTTTACTTGAGCATGAGAAATTGAGAAATGACGGCTTCTGCAATGAATGCCTCAAGAAGATGATGAAGCCAATTTTAGGCGAAATCTAAAACGGGGACTGCTGGAAACTGTCATGTGAAATTTTAAATAATTGAGTTGATGCGTATAGTGGAACTTTGGAGCAGAAGTGTTTGGCAGATGGCGTTAACCGTTAATAGTTCAGCATCTCCATTTCGTACTTTCTAAGGTGCTCTATTGCTTGACTTACATCCATAAACAGTGAGTTAACTCTCTCAACGTCCTCAATGGTTATGTTCTTACGTTTCACATATTTGGCGTTTTGAGCAGCTAGACTTAAGAGTTGAACTGCGTATCTAAGCGAGGAATTGATCCCTATCTCCGTTAGCCTTTCAAGCGCATCACCGGAGACATCTATTTTCTCCTCGCCAGCTCTGATCTTCAAAATTTCCCTTACGCTGTCGGCGTCATATTCATGAGTCGCTATTATGACGGCTCTATCCAGCAGATCCAGAGGAAAACCCATTGGACTCTTAATATCTGTTCCGCGTATGGTTGCTATGCCACGGTTGGTTGCAAGAATAATTATTGGAACCAACTCGCCCTCCAGCGCCCTACTGATGAAGCTAAACGCTTCTAAGTCTAGGAGGTGGCTATCATCGATGAAGAGCACACCTGGATGAATGAATGCTTTGCCCTCGTCAACCATTTTCTTAACCATTTCATCAACCGAGGTTCTAACCTCGCTGTCTATTTCTTTAGTTTCACCAGCTCCGAATAAAAGCGAGAAGAAGCCTCCTCCTAGGCGGTTTTTAGCATGCATCTTATCTAGATCGTCTAAGGTTAACGTGTATACGAACTCTTTCTCTTTCAGGACGTCGCCCGGCGGCCTCGGAATTTTCTCTCTGGTGTCCAACTCGTATAATTTACCTTTCTCACTTTCCATGCTTAGACCTAGATTCACAACCCTGCCGGTTTCAGCATCTATCTGTATGACATATCCCTCAGTTATGCCCTGAGATATTATTTGTTGCGCTATTGAAGCCCCAGCCTCTATTGTTTTCTCCTGCTTAGTTGTTTTAAGGGTTAATCTGACGCTTTCAGGAACCCTCTGGTATGGGTTGTAGGGGTGCGGCGCCGTTCTCATCTCCAGATGCGTAACTTCGCCTTCGTAGACCTTCCGCATCTCATGTATTTCAACGCCTATGCACTTGCGCATAGCTTCAATTAAGATTTCAGTCTTCTTTCTTTCGCTGCTATATATCTCGCTCCCGCTCATCTGAATAAACGGGACGTTTGGACCCAGCTCCTTAGATATTGCTATTGCTATAGCTGTTTTCCCAGTGCCCGGGGGACCGGCTAAAATGACGGTTTTACCGCTGAGTTTACCCTCCCTAATCATTTGGACAACTAGGCCTGCGGCTTCCCTAGCCTTTTCCTGGCCAACCAAGCCGTCTTTAATTTTTACAGCTTTTAAGTTATCATCTAAGCCTAGGCCCCTAACATGGGTGTGAGCGCCTATTCTCTCAAAATGATGAATCCCGGTAGGTATCTCAGTTATTTCAGCCATTATTAACACCCTAAAAAAATTGAGTGATAGTTTTGGGAAAAAATGTTTGGTTAGCCCTAGTCGAATTCGGTTTTAGTTTCCTCTTCTTCCTCCCTCTTCTCGGCGCCCTTGCCCTTCTCCTCTTCCTTAGGCTTTGAGGCGGCGATGACGTCGTCTATTCTAAGGATCATTGCTGCGGCTTCTGCAGCAGATTTAATCGCCTGCTCCTTGACTACTAGGGGCTCTATTACGCCCTTCTCGTACATGCTGCATATTTTACCAGAGAAGACGTCTAGGCCGTATACGTGTCCATCTGACTTTTCATGGGCAGATCTGAGCTCAACTAATATATCGATCGGTTCTAGACCAGCGTTCTCAGCCAATGTTCTTGGAACTATTTCCAGGGCTTCAGCGAATGCCTCAATAGCCAGCTGCTCCCTACCGCCTATTTGAGCCGCATACTTACGCAGCTCCCTAGCAAGTTTTGCTTCAACGGCTCCACCGCCGGGAACGATCTTGTTTTTCTCAATGACATCCGACACAACTGATAGGGCGTCGTGTATTGCCCTCTCAGCCTCATCGACCATACGTTCTAGGCCGGCGCGTATTAATAGCGATACTGCCCTCGGATCCTTGCAGCCTTCAATGAAGACCATCTTGTCTTCGCCTATTCTGCGTTCCTCAACAAGTTCAGCGAAGCCGATATCTTCAGGCTTAAGATCTTCAAGGTTCGTTGCAATTCTAGCGCCGGTGGCTTTAGCAAGCTTCTCCATGTCTGATTCTTTAGCCCTTCTAACGGCTAATATGCCCTCCTTCGCTAGGAAGTGCTGTGCCATGTCATCGATGCCTTTTTGACAAATAACAACATTCGCACCAACATCCTTAATCTTCTTAACCATCTCCCGAAGCATTTCAGTTTCCTTGTCAAGGAAAGCCTTCATCTGTAATGGATCTCTTATTCTGATCTCAGCGCTGAATTCTGTTTTCTCAATCTCAAGTGGACAGTTTAGCAGCGCAATTTTGGCTTTTTCAACGCGCTTAGGCATGCCAGCATGAACTACTTCCTTATCCAGGATTATGCCCCTAACGAGCTCGGTATCATATAGGCTCTTGCCTTCCTTCTTTATTATCTGGATGTTGTCGATGTCAGCAATCCAATTCTCGCCGCGTTTTTCAGCTATTTGTTTAACTGCTTCAACAGATATATTAGCTAAGTGATCCCTTGCGGCCCCAACTGCCTTACTACCCATAGAGGTTAACGCAACCTTCTTTAAGGTTTCCTTATCGTCTAAGTCTACGCCCATGCTCATGCTGTCTAGGATCTCGACGCATCTCTGGGCAGCCTTGCGGTAGCCGCTAACTATGACTGTTGGATGAATGTTTTGATCAAGAAGCTCCTCAGCCTTCTTGAGAAGCTCACCTGCAAGAACAACCACCGTCGTTGTGCCGTCGCCAACCATGTCATCCTGAGCCTTAGCAACCTCAACCATCATCTTAGCAGCCGGATGCTCAACCTCTATTTCCTTCAGAATTGCCGCGCCATCGTTTGTTATCGTTATATCACCTAAGCTGTCAACAAGCATCTTATCCATGCCACGTGGCCCAAGCGTTGTCCTAACAGCTTCAGCAATAACCCTTGCAGCCATTATGTTATTTCTCTGAGCTTCTCTCCCACGGCTTCTAGCGGTTCCTTCCTTCAGTATTAGGACGGGTTGACCGGATGCGGTTTGAGCTAGATACGCCATAAGATATTCCTCCTATTATTAATGAAGGGTCTGGTATTTATTAGTTTAGACGAAAAATATAAGTTTTACTAAAATCATAAATTGTAAACAAGACGACCTAAAATTATTTTGAAGAGATGAAAAATATGTCGATAAATGAGGATGCCCTATCGGAATATAGGATTTTAGCCATGCGCATGCCTCCAAAAGCCGATCCGGAGAGGGATTTGGAGTGGATCTGTAAAAGCCTAGGCTTCCTAGAGCCTAGAGATAAAAAGAAGACGGCTTTCCGAATATTTAAGGCTCTTATCGAATCTACAAGGGATGATGAGGGGCTTTCAAGCGATGAGTTGGCTGCAAAACTATCTTTAACTAGGGGGACAATGGTTCATCATCTTAATAGGATGATTAAAAGCGGATTGGTGATACATCATGAGGGCAAATATAAGCTTAGGGGGAGAAGTCTTAAATCAACTGTTGAGGAGACCCATCGCGACGTAAACCGCATATTTGAAAATCTCTGTAAGATTGCTGAGTCAATAGATAGGGTATATGGGCTATTTTCAAGGAGTTAAAAGCCCGCTTGAAAATTTTTGTCATTAATGTTAAGACCGTTTTGAAATTTTAGGCGTATCCGGGTTTCCAGGACCGAAGTGCTTCAGCATAACTAGATTTTCGCTGGAACTTTCATTAATGATTTCCACGCCATCCTTTGCTGCTTCAACGCTGACGAAAAACTCATCGTTTGATATTTCACCATACTTTATCATGGTTGGAGCCTCAACTTTAAAATTGCCTATTCTGCCATGCCCCTGTATCACAATAAGCCCGTATGCCGCTTTATCAAATATTTTTACTTTCCGCCCAGGTAGAACCGTGAGGTCTTTCGCGCTGAACTCCTCTGAGCCATAAATGATCCACCTCTCTTCATATCCTACTTTCCCACCTTCTTCAGGATTCTCTGAGGGGAGGGGTTCAATGTAATGGTTCTTCTTAAATTCCGGATCCAGATTCTCTTTCCAATCTATCATATCAATAATGTAATCTAGGTCGTGCCAATACTCTTTCGGGACATCCTTAACTAGAAGATCCCATGATACCGGCTTATCCTCAAACATGGACTGATACATGGCTGCAACATCTGAGGCTTTCTGAACCTCGTATGTTACAAGCGTTCCCGGGGCATGCAGGACGCCGGCTGGGACAAGCCATCCTGTTTCAGGCTTAAGCCTATAGGCTCTGGAGAGATAGAGAATCCCATTATCGCCTATTTTCCACCTCTCAAGGCATTTCTTAATGTCCTCCCTGGTTGTGCCGGGTTCCAGACCGAAGAAAGTATATGGAAATCTCCCTTCAACAACATTCAGTTGCGGCGGAAAATAGTAGCTCTCGGGCTTTGGAAGCCTACCGACTTTCCGAGCGTGCTCCTCCATCTGGTGTAGATGTAATGGTATTGGGCATGAATTGTCAAAGAACTTTGCTAAAACAGTCCAGCCGCCAAGTTTTCGCATTACGTCCTTTCCTAGAAATCTGTCCCCGAGAATATCGATTGCATCCTTTAAGAGGACTTTGCTAGATTTTGAGCCATCTTTGACGACTATGTAGCTTAAGCCTTCATCTTCAGGCGCGCCTGGGTTATCGGCTTTGGTTGTTGATGCAAGCCAACGCTCATCTATTCCGCCCCTTTCAACCCCTAAGGCGTAAACATCTTCAGAGGCTAGCTTAAGCCGTTTTCCCGGTGAAAGGAAGCTTCTGGGAACCCATGCTGGAGCCAATTTAACTACGCCGTTGCCTTCCTCAAAAGCTTTTACAACCAACTTTTCCTTATTCATAGCTAACACTCCATATAAATGAATGTGCCAATACAAAAAAGATTTTCCATATAAACCTAATTGTGAGCTGCTTACTAAAGCATGATGTTTGAAACTTTTGCTCCCCAGCCTCGCAAAGGATGTTAATGTCTACTATTTCTTTCGCTTGAGGTTACGCGAAGGGCATTCCTCTTCTTAAAGGCGAAGATCGTGGGAGAAGCGAAGTAGCGAAGTTCACAGCAGGCTAGAGCTTTCACCACCACATTTTCTTAAGAGGCATGGCTAGTATTTCCCTAATTTCAAGCCTCTTTGATTTATCCCTACTAAATATGTCGCTGGTTTTGCAGGCTTTAGCCACTATAGCCGTATCTGAACCTCTGTCTGTTCCAGCAACCGCTATAACGTCCTCTCCAATGTTTAATGCCCCCAGATCTGAAGCTATCAGCACTACTTCTATGCAAACCTTAAAGCCCTGCCCTAAAGTGTAGAAGCTATTTCTAATAGCATCCATTCCGCGCGCATGTAGAGGGAGATGCGTTTTATCTAAAGGCTTTCCGCCAAACTTTAAGATTTCTTCTTTAAACTCCCGCTTC
>JAGTRG010000032.1 GCA_018396435.1 Candidatus Bathyarchaeota archaeon | reverse complement strand
TGGAATGTTATCCTCTCTTCCAAACCGCGTTGCCCTAATGTTTCCACGGCTGCCACGTGGCCCAAAGCCATAGGGAATAAATATGCCATCGTAATATTTCAGATCATTAATTTTTTTCGGATTCTCCTCAAACGTTTCAGCCTCAATATAATCTATCAAAACCTGAGAGCCACAGGCCGCGCCAGCATGCCTTAACGCCTCATTCATGCTGACGTAGCTGTCAGCTAAGCCCGCATATTTTCCAACGAGAGCTATCCTTACGGCGTGTTTGCAATTTTCAATAGATTCAACAAACTTTTTCCACCTTTCTATCCCATCAATGTTAAGGTAATTGAATGTTAAACCTAAACGTCTGCAAATGTAGTCACCCATCCCCTGCTCTTCCAGGATTAAAGGCACTTTATATATAGTTGACACGTTATAGGAGCAGAAGACAGCCTCCTTAGGTATGGTTCCAAAAAGCGATATTTTATCGAGAACATCTCTATTAATCATCTTTGCGCATCTTGCAACTATTATGTCCGGCTGGATACCTATTCGGCGCAGCTCATTCACGCTATGCTGCAGAGGTTTTGTTTTCATCTCCGACGTTACATCAAGTATAGGCACTAGGGCCACATGTATATAGAGCGTGTTTTCGTAGCCCTCTTCAAGACGCATCTGCCGAATTGCTTCCAGAAAAGGCAAGCCTTCTATGTCACCTACTGTTCCTCCGCATTCTGTTAGAACAACATCAGCTCCGGATTTTTCAGCGGCCGAGCGTATTCTAAATTTGATTTCATCAGTTACATGCGGAATTATTTGCACACACTTCCCGAGAAAATCTCCTCTCCTCTCCTTTTCAATAACAGCCTGATACACCTGCCCCGTTGTAATATTGTTCTCCTTAGATAGGTTAATGTCGAGAAACCTTTCATACCAACCTAGATCCAAATCCGTTTCGCCACCATCATCGGTGACAAAAACTTCACCATGGACATATGGATTCATTGTTCCAGCGTCAACGTTTACATAGGGATCCATTTTAATCGCCGTAACCGAGAAGCCCCTAAACTGGAGCATTTTACCCACAGAAGATGTAACAATACCTTTACCAACAGAGCTTAATACCCCGCCTGTGACGAATATGTATTTGACCATGCTGCTTCTCATCTCACAAACAAAACAATAATTAAAAACTAACCTATTTAAAACTATTAATACCTTCAAATTATATGGAACCTTAGCGAAAAGTTTTTCTTTAAAGATATCATTTACCCTATAGGATTGATGTTAAAGGAGCGTTTAAACCATGAGAGTCGGTGTTCTAACGGGCGGTGGAGATGCCCCGGGACTAAATGCTGCAATAAGGGCTGTAGTGAAAAAATGCGAGAAATACGGCTTCGAGGTTCTAGGTGTTAGGCGCGGTTGGGCCGGCATGCTGGAAGGTGATGCCATACCGTTAAAATATGAGAATATTAAAGATATAATTTCTAGGGGCGGAACAATAATTAAGACCTCTAGGACCAATCCGCTGAAGCAACCGGATGGAATAAAAAAGATATCTGAAAACTTTAAGAATCTAGGGCTAGACGCTTTAATAGCGATTGGCGGGGATGACACATTAAGCGTTGCTAAAGCCCTCAGCGACGCAGGATTAAAAGTTGTCGGAATCCCGAAAACGATAGATTACGATGTGCCAGGAACAGAGTTCACGATAGGCTTCGACACGGCAATAAATGAAGCCATGCATCAAATAGAGAACATTAAGGCCACGGCGGATGCTCATGAAAGAGTGTTCGTAGTTGAGATTATGGGCAGACATGCCGGATGGATAGCCTTATACTCCGGGCTTGCAGCTGGAGCGGATCTAATTTTAATTCCTGAAGAGCCGTTCAGCATAGAAGATGTGGCAAACTTTGTGAAGAGGAAAATTGAAAGCGGACAGAAAGCCATAGTTATCGTTATAGCAGAGGGGGCACTAATTAAAGGCTATAAGGGACCGGTAACAAAGGACATGAAGGTTGACCAATTTGGCCATGTATACCTAGGGGGCATAGGCGATTTCTTAGCTAAGGAGATTGAGAAGGCGATAGGGGTTGAAACAAGATCCGTTACGCCGGCTCATACAATTAGGGGCGGATCGCCGACGGCTTTAGATAGACTAATATCCATAAGGTACGGACTAGCGGCAGTCGACCTGGTTAAGGAAGGAAAATTCGGCATGATGGTTGCATTAAAGGCTGGCAATATAGTTACCGTTCCACTATCCGAAGCCACTGGCAAAACTAAGCAGGTTGATTCACAATTATATGATGAAGCCAAAATATTCTTCGAGTGAATTCTTAAATCTCCAGGCTTTTTCATCTCATAATTATTTTATTTTCAGATTCTGACGCTTAAGCCCTGATCCTTAAGGAAATCATTTAGTTCATCCTTATATGGCAGAGCTGTTATTGCACCATGCTTCGTAACTACTAAAGCTCCAACAGCATTAGCCACCGTGACGCATTTCTCCAAATCCCAACCTTTCAGCAGCCCAACCAGTAAACCAGCGTTCCATCCATCCCCAGCTCCAGTTGTATCCACGGCTTTAACTTTAAAGGCAGGCATGTAAATACGTTCCCCATCACTGGTTTTCACAAGAGATCCTCTTTCACCCAGCTTTATCCCGACAACTTCAACCCCATGTTTTAGAGCCTTATCAGCAGCCTCATCCGGATTCTGGACACCGAACATGAACTCCGATTCTTCGCGTGAGAATGTTGCTATATTCGATAACTTAAGAACTTTCCTATATATCCTTCTTATTACATTCTCAGATCTCCAAACATCAAGCCTTAAAGTTGGGTCAAACGATACTTTAACCCCTTCCTTCCTAGCATGAATAATGGCTGAGAATATAGCCCTCCTAGATGGATTTCCAGAAAGGGCGAATCCTGAAACGTGCAGAATCCTTGAGGAAGAAATATATCCGAAATCAACGTCTTTCGAGGATAAGGCGTCTACCGAAGTCCCCCTAACCCAGGGTGTTCGATAAAATATGAATGTGCGTTCTCCGGTTTCAGGCTCATTGGCCACAAAAGCTAATGTTGTTCTCGCATTCTTTTTAATCCTTACTCGTGAAACATCAACTCCATTATTTTTCAGTTCCCTCAATAGAAACTGACCAAAGGGATCATCGCCAACAACAGTTATGGCCCCAGCAGTGGAACCTAGCCTAGTAACTCCAACAAGAGTGTTCATTGGCGCGCCGCCGAAGCATTTTTTAAAGGTTAAAGCTTCAATGTAAGAGACGGGCTCCGTGGAGACAAAGTCTACGAGAACTTCTCCTATACCTACAATTTCTGGGTTCATCCCAATCACGCCATCTATTTTTTCCTCTCTAACCTTTCAATACCATTCATGTATGGTCTTAAAACTTCCGGCATTATGACTGATCCATCCTTCTGCTGGTAATGCTCCAAAATAGCTATCATCGTTCGACTGGTCGCTAAAGCCGTGCTGTTTAATGTATGCACAAAACCTTTAGGCGGCTTCCCGGTTCCCTCTCGATATTTTATGTTCAATCTTCTAGCTTGGTAATCTGTACAGTTTGAGTTTGAACCTATTTCCCTAAATTTTCCATCCACCATCCAGACTTCCGTGTCGTATTTTTTAGCTGCAATAGTGCCTATATCGCCAGTGCAGACATTAACCACCCGATGGTGTAATCCAAGCATCCGGTACATTTGCTCGCAATTCCACTGAAGTTCCTCATGAATCTCCCAGGACTGATTCGGAAGGCAGAAAACAAATTGTTCAACCTTGTTAAATTGATGCATTCTGAAGAAGCCCTTAGTGTATTTGCCATGTGTTCCAACTTCTCGCCTAAAGTTGGTGCTTATCCCAACAAACTTCAGAGGC
Organism: Candidatus Bathyarchaeota archaeon; assembly: GCA_018396435.1. Taxonomy (GTDB): domain Archaea; phylum Thermoproteota; class Bathyarchaeia; order Bathyarchaeales; family DTEX01; genus DTEX01. The sequence continues at coordinate 11,383 of JAGTRG010000032.1, read as the reverse complement.
AGATCTTTCTCATCAAGAACCTCATTCATATACATTGCTGCTATAGGATGCTCGCTTGTGGCAATGAGATATGTATCCTCATTCTCAACCTTGTACATGACGGTCTCGAAATCTGCGAGGTCAACACAGCCCTCATAAGGCTTTCTGCGAAGCATGAAAGGAGGCTCAATTAATATGTACCCACGTTCTCTAAGAAAGTCTATGGCAAACCTCTCTATTGCAAGATCTAATAGGACAAGCTCCTCTTTTAAATAGTAGAAGCCTGACCCTGCAACCTTATTCGCCCTCTCCTCATCAATAAGCCCCAGATCGAGAGCTATTTCTAAATGCCCCTTAGGTTTAAAATCAAACTTTGGTGGGGAACCCCATCGCCTTATTTCAACATTATCGTTCTCATCGCGACCATAAGGAACTGATTCGTGTAGCAAGTTTGGTATACGCATAAGAATGCTTATGGACTTTCTCCTATACTCTTCTGTAGCATCCTCCATCTCTTTTATTTTATTCTGCAGCATCTCAGCCTCTATTAACAGCTGAGTCACATCTTCCCCAGCCTTCTTCCTTTGAGCAATTTCAAAGCTTAGTTGATTACGTTTCTTTCTAAGATTATTTAATTCTGTTTGCATTAACCGCCACTGCCTATCAGCCTCTATAAACTCCTCTAGGATTCTAAGTTTCTCCGGATCGTTCCTTCGTCTGATATTTTCCCTAACAAGATCCGGATTCTCCCTTATCAGTTTAACATCGATCATTCATAGCACCAGCGCCTTTTAAAAACCATGAATTTATTCAAATAGGGATTAATATAAAGATGTAGGTCTCGTCCTCAGCAAACCTTTAATATTACTCTACAATTATTTTGGGTTGCAGTGGTGTTGAGAGGTGTCGAAAAGCACTAGAGTAAAGGATAAGTGGCGTAGCAAAAAATGGTACACTGTGGTGGCGCCACCATACTTTGGAAGTGTTGAAATAGGATCTGTACCAGCTGATGACCCGCAGAAGATCATAGGCAGGGTTATTGAGTCAACACTTTACGATATAACGGAGGATTTCGCCCATCAATACTTGAAGACTTACTTCCAAGTTATCGGGGTAGATGGTAAAAAAGCTTTAACAATATTTAAGGGACATGAATATTCACGTGATTATCTCAGGAGCCTAGTTAGAAGGAGGACAACTCGCGTGGACGGAATATTCGATGTGGGCACGAAAGATAATTACAAGTTAAGGATTGCTGCATGCGCCTTCACAAATACCAGGATAAAGACATCTCAGGAGATGGAAATACGGGCGATAATGAAGAGAATTATTGAGGAAAAAGCCCGGGCGCTCAGCTTTGACCAGTTTGTACAGGAAGCCGTGCTAGGTAAGATAGCCTCAGATATCTATAATGAAACTAAAAAGATAACGCCCATACGTCATGTGGGCATAAGGAAGTCCAAGGTGCTTTCAAAACCACAAGTTCAGATCGGAACAGAAAAGACAGCAGGTGCCTCCACCATAATTACTAAAGCCTCTGAAGCCTCCTCATCTGAGGAATCAAATGAGGATTTGGAAGATAGCGAGAGCGAGTAATCAAGAAGTACATAACTCCGCCCTAGGTTGATTTTTAATAGAGCCGTAAGCCGAATATGAAAACAGAATTCTTTGCATCTTCTTTAAGAAGAAGAGTTGCCAGAGAAGCGGCACTCCTATTATATACAATGCAGGAGAAAGAGTTTAAGCAGGCTAAGAAAAGAGCCGCTAAAATTTTAGGCTTAAGAATAATGCCGACCAATCTTGAAGTTGCTGAAGAACTCGACTCCATCGCAGACGAATATGAGGGGGTTGAGAGGAAGAAAAGGTTAATTTACATGCGCAAAGAGGCCTTAGAAATAATGAAATCTCTCAGAGAGTTTAATCCTAGACTTATAGGAAGCGTTTGGAGGGGAACCGCGAATAAACATAGCGATATAGACATTGTTGTTTTCTCCCAAAACAAGGATTCAGTAATAGATATTCTTCATAGAAAAGGCTTTACTATAGCAAGAAAAGAGTACACCCCCGCAACAAAAGACGGCAGTAATGAAGTTTTACATATATTTATAAGCCTCCCATCCGGCGATGAAGCGGAGATAGTTATTAAAGACTTAGAAGATATGCACGGAGAGGAGCGATGCGAAATCTATGGTGATCAAAAGAGGGGTTTAAGTATAAATGAGTTAAGTGAGATTCTTAAAACCAATCCGTTACAAAGGTTCCTTCCGGAGAAGAGACGAATTTAAGGGAGGGCCGCGTCTCCAGCGAAACAACTGTAAAAATTCAAAACATTTTAATATGCTCTCCAACAGAATGTAAATGTGGAGTAGGGAAGAATGGAAATAGACCGAGAGCGGTTTAGGAAGATGTTCCCGAACCTAGCAAAGGAAATAGAGGGAGAGAAAAATAAAGTAACAATATCTTCGGTGAGGCTGGATTCGGAAGAAGGTGAAAAAGCTACATCAAAAAGATTTGATGGATACAATCCAGACGTAGTTGACTTCCTAAGAAGATGCGACACTGAACAGCAGGCTGAAGAAATCATAGCCTACCTGGAAAGAAGGGGGGAGATAAGCCAACAATATGCCATGGACCTAAGAAAACAGCTGAAAAACAAGGGTGTCAGAAGCTTCGGCCCGAAGAAGGAGGACGCATTTTATCTTAGGCAAGCTGGCTTCAAATGATTTATTTAAACCTCCGATCTAAATGATCACGTCTTTCAAGCACTGTTTCAGCATATAACTTTTATTAAAGTTATATAGTTCTTATTTATTATTCAATAGCCTAGAAGTAGGAGCTGCACCATTAATGCAAAAAGCAAAAATGCCAGCAACATGCTTGCTTGTTGCACTCCAAACTTTAGCCATAATACTCTCATCTCCAGTTTTCGCAGAGGCAGAGAACGGTTTCATACAGGGTTTTACAGTAATTTTTCCAAAAACAAGCATAGAGAGGAAGATAAATCTTATTAGTGGCGGATACTTGATAATTAACGATACCTTTATTTTAACACCACACAATTTCAGCGACTCAATTCCTCCCTTAACCAGCTACATCGTTGGGTTACCGAAAAATTACAGTAGCAACCTAGTATATTTCTCGGCTGATAGTGATGGAGAAAAATTAGCAGTAACGCCCGTGGAGAACGCTGATAACTTCTTATGGTTAAATATTTCCTTTCCGAAACCAATTGAATTGGTAGGTAATGCAACATACAATTTCACCATGTCATACGTGTTTTCCGGACTGATTGCAAGAAAGTCCGGCAATCTTTTTCACGTTGATTTCCCACTATATCCATCTTTAACGAGCAGCGCTGATCACTGCAACGTAACGGTGACTCTTCCTGTCGCAGCCTCCTCATACCCGAGAGAGAGTTTATCAAATAAAACTGCGACCCCTACAGTGCTCTATAATTTCACAAGCCCACTAGCATCACACGCAAATATTTCCTCATGGGTCGAGTTTTCAACCTCTACTTTTGAATTGTTTGAACTTAAGGAAATGAGAAGAGAGATAGCGATTGATTCATGGGGCAAAATTACTGTAACAGACTTTTACCAGCTAACAAGCATGGTGAACGTTTATAGGATCACATTTATTTTGCCTAAAGGTGCAAGCGACATTTCCATCTACGATGCTTATGGCAAGTATGAGCAAAGCCAAATTTTAGTAAACAAGGGAAATTATACGGAGGTGGATCTGACTACCAAGGATCTTCTAAGAGAAAGTAGCAATGTGAAGCTAGCGGTATCATATACATTACCACTCTGGGGGTATATTACTAAGAGCGGCTGGCAAGATTACGCTCTAAATATAAACATAACGAAGCCGAAGGTGGGAATCATAAGCAAGCCGGAAACTTGGATCGTTAAGAAGATTAAAGTTTCAGTGTCGTTACCCGAAGGAGCAGCCCCTCAAGGGGGAGTTGAGAAGGAATGGTTAAACGTAACAAAGCTTCAAAATCTAAATTTCAGCCTAAAATACCAGTATAATATTCTTTGGGCAGCCTTCAAACCAACTTTATGGGCTGGATTAGCTATGGGTTTGGCCATATTGATCTTTTCACTCATTAAATCAGTGGGGAAAACTGAGGTTTACGCTGCAACCGTTGTTTCTTCAGAAACCATAAGAAAGTTTATAGAATTGCTTGAAGAGAGAAATCGCATAGTTTCTGAAATAGAGAGCCTAGATCAACAATCCAGAAGAAGAAAAATATCTAGACGACATTATAGGCTGCAAAGGAGAACCCTTGAAGAACGCCTATCCATTATTCAAAGGGATTTCTCTAATATAAAAAGAGAGATAGAATCCTTCGGGGCTAGATATGCTGATATGATGAGGCGTTTTGAAACCGCCAACGTCGATATTGAAACTATGAATAAAAACATAGCTGATGTTGAATCTAGATATCAACGTGGCGAAATATCTGCTGAAGCCCGCAAAAAACTGCTTGATGAATATGGGCGGAAGAAGGAAAATGCGGAAAGCATAATAGATGAAATACTCATAAGACTTAAAGAGGAGCTTAGATAAACAAGTTTATTTCTATTCATGAAACGTAAACTTTTAAACCATATGAATTGAACATATTAAAAAGCATCTTTTAAGCAGTTTAAGGCGTTTAAGGCTCACGATATTAGTATACGATGAAAAATCCAAAAAGATTTTATATTAAATAATATCAACTCTTAAAAATTAAGAGGCGACATAAATATGGTGAAAATAGAGATTGATCTTGAAAAATGCACAGGCTGTGGAACATGCGTTGATGTCTGTCCTTCAGGGGTATACGAACTCAGGGACGAAAAATCCGTTGCCGTAAATGTCGATGCTTGTCTTCTCTGCAGAGCATGTGAAATACAATGTCCAAATAGCGCAATAAAAGTCATCGAGTAATTAATTCATCAGAGCGACCAATATCGCGATTGAACCCTCTTAACAATTTCGACTACTTTCTCCGCTTCTTTTTGAGATTTGAGATTTATAGGTGGACGGTGATCCTTCACCTTAAAATATATACCTGTCATTTTAGCTATGCATGCTGGAGCAACCTTTTTAAGGAAACTAAGATTATATCCACCCTCAAGAATCGCGACTAATCTGCCATCGCATATTTTGTGAGCTAAATCTAACAAGATATGGAATATTTTTGGAAATATGTATGCAGATAATGAAAGATCTGCAACAGGGTCCCTGTAGTAGCCGTCGAAGCCGGCTGAAATCAGTATAAACTGCGGTTTATACTGGCTAATTATGGGCAGAACAATAGTTTTTAGAGCCATTAAATATGCTGCGTCTCCAGTCCCATATGGAAGCGGAATGTTAACAGTATACCCTAGTCCTTCATCGACGCCTACTTCACCTATAAATCCTGTTCTCGGAAATTCGGTTGGATCCTCATGAATACTTATAAATAGCACATTATTTGTGTCGTAGAAGATCTCCTGAGTCCCATTTCCATGGTGGGCATCTATATCAAAGATTAAAACTCTCCTTAAACCCATCTTCTCGTTAAGGTATTTGGCGGCTAAGGCAACGTTATTAAATATACAGAATCCGAGCGAAAAGTTTTCTCCAGCATGATGACCCGGAGGCCTAACAATGGCGAAAACATTATTAAACTCTTTGTCCATGACTCCCTGAACTGCTCTTATCGCTCCGCCAGCTGCTAACATTGCAACATTAAAGCTTTCCTTGGAAACGGGGGTTTCATCGTCAATTAGGCCCCCTCCAGAATTGCAGATGGATCTTATTCTCTCCACATGTTCAGGAATGTGGATCATAAGCAGGTCTTCTAGGCTTATAGATCTAGGTTCAACAAGCATACATTCTTTATCCTTGAGCAAACCGCTTCTCTCAATTCCCCTCATTATTGCAATTAGGCGCTGAGGACTCTCCGGATGCCCATTTCCAGTTTTATGCTCCAGATATTTATTCGAGTATATTATCGCCGTCCTCATCCGACTTGCTTCACCTCCTCAAACAATTGGTTAATGAGGCCCCGTGCGTCCAGCCCCATTTTTTTACCCAATTTTCTAAGCGCTTTACTGACGCCAGTTCCATATTGGATGGCCTTCTTAGGTTTAAGGTATGCTTCAGGCGGCAGACCTATATTCTCAGCAAGCTTCCTAAGTATCCTCTTTCTTAAAGGATCGGTTTCCGATTCAATTTTTAATTTAGCAGGCAGGCTTAATGCAAAAGACATCAAATCATAGTCTGCATAGGGAAACCTCACTTCAACATTATGGAAGGAGCATATTTTCTCATCTTGCTCCAGACTGGTTTCATATAGGCTAAGCGCATCACGATAGAGGAGACCCTCGATTTTTCCTTTAAGTTTTCCGTAATCCCCTAGATATTTATGGTAACCAGCGAATATTTCGTCGCTTCCTTGGCCTGATAACAGGATTTTATAACCCATTTTTGAGGATGTTTCAGCAGTCCAGAATATTGGTATGCCTATAGAAGCCCTTAACACATCGGCGTTTTCAATTAGCCACAAGACCTTGCGTAAATCTCTCTCAACGCGATCTAAAGTATACGCTTCAGCCCTAAAGGGCAAACCGATACTTTCAGCCATCTTTTCAGCATACTCCAGTTCCTTCGAACCCTCTAAGCCCACGCATATTAAAAGCGCTTCTATCTTAATCTTCTTAGCCAAAGCGGCGATTATGCTGCTGTCCAGTCCTCCTGAAAACGCTATAGAAACCTTTTTCACATCAGCGGTTCTGCTTCTTATTGAATTCAAGAGTAAATCATGCAGCCTATTGATAACATCCTTCTCCTCTAGGGGTCCCATTATTCTTCTTTCTATGGTTTTAACTGGGACTAACCTCATATCTCCGCTGCAAATCTTGGCTAAATTGCCCGGTGGAAAAGATTTTATGCGGTCTTCTTCTATGCCGATTGACCATAATGCCTTTCGCTCTGAAGCTAATGCATAAACATGTTCGTCCTCACCGAGGTATAATGGAACGGCGCCAACCGGATCACGCCCAACGATTAATTTTCCCCCTTTTATTAGGATAATAAAGATGAAGGAACCGTTCAGCATATTGATTATATCTCTTGCTGCTTTCCAAGCATCGCCGCCAGACCTCTTTATTAAACCTGAAACTTCGCTTTTCTCACTAGGAGGGAAAGTTCTTCCCTCAAAAAGGATCTTAAGATCGCTAATTTCCATAAGTTGCGGGGCATCATCTGGAAGTATTTGCTTAAAATTGCAGCCTAGAATCATATTTGATTTCATGCCTGCTGAGTTTATCTCTATCTCCTCAAGAGATTTCGAAGTGATAATTTTTTCACCATTGGATAGCCCATAAGCCTCCGCGCCCCTATGCCTAAGGATATTAAGCATTTTAACGGCTTTCGGAGTAACATTCTCGTCTCGCTTGGATAATATGGCAATTGCAGCGCCCATGATTTAACCGACGCCCCGCATCATAAATTACCATCCATCAGATTAATATTCTTGAACCTAGATTCTATGATTTAGGTGCAATCCGCCCGGGATGGTTTGCTGGAGGTGAATGCTTGCCAATTCTACCCATAGACACAGGGCGTTATGGAAACCCTGAAATGCTGTCGATCTTTGAGGAGGAGAACTACGTTCAGAAGATGCTCGATGTGGAGGCAGCGCTCGCCTGGGCTCAAAGCGAGGTTGGCGAAATACCGAGGGAGGACGCTGAAAGAATAATGCAAATGGCCACAATTAAACATGTCAAAATCAGCCGCGTGAAGGAGATTGAAAGGGAGATTAGGCATGATGTTATGGCGCTTGTTAAGGCGCTTGCTGAAGTTTGCGGATCAAGCGGCGCATATGTGCATTTAGGCGCAACAAGCTACGATATTGTAGACACCGCTAAGGCTTTGCAGATTAAAGATGCCTTGGATATAATCGCCCACCGACTGGATGATCTGGAACTTGTATTGCTCAGGTTGGCAGACCGCTATAAGAATACAATAATGATGGGGAGAACCCATGGTCAGCATGCTCTGCCCATAACGTTTGGGTTAAAAATGGCGGTTTGGATGCGGGAAGTCTCAAGGCATATTCAAAGACTTAGAGAATGCAGAAAACGCATTTTGGTGGGCAAAATGAGCGGAGCGGTTGGTACACAAGCCGGTTTAGGACCGAACGCCATAAAAATTCAAAATCTCGTAATGGAAAGGCTAGGGTTACAAGCGCCAGAAGTTTCAACCCAAATAGTTCAACGGGACAGGCATGCGGAGCTCATATGTTTGTTGGCCATTATAGCATCTTCACTTGATAAATTTGCAACCGAGATAAGGGAGCTGCAAAGGACTGAGATAGCCGAGGCTTTCGAACCGTTTGAAAAGCAGAGGCAGGTTGGAAGCTCAACAATGCCTCATAAGCGTAATCCGGAAATATGTGAGAGAGTATGCGGATTAGCTAAGATTTTGAGGGGGCTTGTCGTATCAGCATTGGAAAATATACCCACATGGCATGAGAGAGACTTAACCCAATCATCCTCGGAAAGGTTCATTATACCGGAAGCTTGCATCCTAGTCGACTATATGCTAAGCTTAATGATTCACGTTCTCACAAATCTAGATGTTGATGAGGAAAGAATGAGAAAAAACATCAATATAACAACTGGTAGAGCTATGTCTGAGGCTGTTATGCTAGCCCTAGTGAGAAAGGGCATAAGCAGGCAGGATGCTCATGAAATTCTACGTCGGCTAACAATAAAAAGCATGTCTGAAAATAAACCCTTCAGAGATATTCTACTAGAGGATGAAACCATCTCGAAAAATCTAACTGAAATAGAAATTGATGAGGCTTTGAAACCGGAAAATTATCTAGGTACAGCGGTTAAGCAGGTTGAGATGGCCATAGATAAGACGATTAAGGAGAGGCTTCAAAGAGGCTTGCAAAATTGATTGAAACATATGTTGGTACATCTGGCTGGATGTACAGCTGGAATAAGGGTGGAAGCCTAGATTGGTACATTAATTATTCCGGTCTAAATGCTGTGGAGTTAAATGCAAGCTTTTATAGGTTTCCTTTTCAGAGCGCCATCAAATCATGGAAAACCAAGGGCGGCGGACTCAGATGGTCTATAAAAGTTAACAGGCTGATAACTCACACCTTCAAGTTTAATGAAAGAGCGTTTGAAGCATGGGTGAGGTTTAAGGAATTATTTGGACCAATGGATCATTTAATCGACTTCTACCTATTTCAGCTCCCACCATTAATGAGCATATCCAGCCAGCCTAAAATAGAGTCCTTTGTGGAGAAAACAGGTTTAAAGGAAAGATTTGCCCTTGAACCGAGAAATATGACTTGGTTTAATGATGATATTGTTAAATGGGCTTCAAACCTCGGCATAACCCTAGTAAGTGTTGACTGCCCGGATTTGCCGCAAACCCTCTTCAACTTAAACGGCATCATTTATGAACGCATGCATGGCAGAACAATGTGGTATGGACATTACTACTCAACCGATGAGCTAGAAGATGTTGCTGAGAGAATTATTAAAATAGGAGCGCATAAAGTTTATGTTTTCTTTAATAATAATCATGCGATGCTTGAAAATTCCAGAGAAATGCTGGATATATTGAGGCGCCTAAATAAGGGTCCTTAAAATTAGAGCACCCTTGCCTCCAAGTAGTTTTTGCGGGTTTCAACAATTTTAACGTTTATGATCTTTCCTAAGAGGTTATTCTCGCTTTTCACAACAATAGGCTTATAGGCGAAGTTTCTTCCAATCCATGAGTTGCCACGACCCTTCTCGTCTATTAGGATTTCTCCCTCCCAGCCTAACCATTTGGCGTTTCTTTCAAATGAGATTTTGTTAGTAATCTCAGTTATCATTCGGCTTCTAAACAATATTTCTTTAGCGTCGACTTGCCTCATGCGTTCAGCCGGCGTGTTTGGCCTTGGGAAGAATTTGGATATATTAACTATGTCTGGTTTAATCTCCTCAATAAGCCTCAGCGTTCTCTCAAACGCTTCCTTGCTCTCACCTGGGAATCCGCAGATAACATCTGTGGCAATAGTTACGTCCGGTATTTCTCGCCTGAAGGAGCGGACAATGCTCTTAAACCCCTCAACAGTATATCGACGATTCATCATTTTTAAAACTTCGTTGTCCCCGCTTTGAACTGGTAAATGCAGAAACTTGAAAATCCGCCTATCTTTATAGGCTGAAATTAGATACGAAAGAATTTTTAATGCATGATTCGGGTTCATCATACCAACCCTTATAAAAAAGTCTCCATCAATACTACAGCACTCTTTAAGCAGGGATGCCAGGTTAGTTCCTATATCAAAACCATAAGCTCCATTATCCTGCGATGTTAACCAAACCTCCCTAATGCCCTCTGAAATCGCCCTTTGCAACCTATCAACTATTGAATTGACCGGATATGAAAAAAGCGAACCTCTAGCGAACCTAACGCAGCAGAATGCACAAGCACTGAGACAACCCTCTGAGATGGGTATTATCTCAATAACTGGGCTAAGCCTTATGTGAGGCTCCACAACCTTAATGGGAGGCTTCTCAGAGAAAAAGATCTTATTTCTCTCGCCTCTTTCAGCAGATCTTAACGCCAAAACGATCTTATTAATGCTCTGTGGGTCTAAAACGGCGGAGAAGTTTGGAGCAACTTTAATTATTAATTTAAGGTTTATTTTTGGAAGACAGCCAGTGATAATAAGCGGCTTATTTAAAACGCTTAATAGACGTAATCTTTCCAGCATGCGGTCTTCAGTTGGCTTCTTGACAGCACATGTATTCACTACGATGAAGTCGGCATCTTCAGGATTATTGTATACTTTATAACCAGAATTGATTATGTAGGCAAGCATTATTTCAAGATCCGCCTTATTTGCCGCACAACCATAACTCTCCAAATAAACCCTTTTTCTCAGATTACCACCCATGGAGGCTACAAATTCAACGTCTAAATGCTCCATAAAATCTTAAACATCCTTTTGTAACTTAACAAAAAACACATAAATCACTTATATAAGTTTAAACTCCACATTGTAATCCTTAAACTAAAATTTCAAATACTGTGATAAGATATTTGAGGAAAATAATCATAACCTTTAGTAAGCGAACAATAACTTAAAACGATAGATTTATAAGTATATGGCACAGATATGTTTAAATCATATTTTTATATTAATATGCAGCAATTTATTGAATTTACTCATTCATTTCTTCAAGGTGATTGGATTGAAGCTCATCACAATATATCTTCCAGAACCGTATCTAGAAGCTTTAGATGAGTTGGTGAATAAGCGATATTATCCTCACAGGGCTGAGGCTATAAGGGCGGCAATTCGAGATTTAATTGAAATTGAATTATGGGGAAGGAAGCAACATGGCAA
>JAGTRG010000031.1:15021-15291 GCA_018396435.1 Candidatus Bathyarchaeota archaeon | reverse complement strand
ATGCGACATTAAAGGCAAATGCTGCGAATGTATACTCCAACATAGAAAACACCGCGAGCTTCCAGCATGCTACTTCCCACCTGAGGTTGAAAGAACATACGATAGATCTATAAGGAGATTTGTTTCATTATACAAATGATAACCCCCTATTTTTATATATTCCATAAGTTTCTTAAAGAATGGGAATCGATGAATTTCCCAAACTTTTTATCAACTTAAATGCGGGGGAATGCGCTGTTGCTGCATGTTTAGTCATCGCTACACAACTAG
>JAGTRG010000031.1:0-15011 GCA_018396435.1 Candidatus Bathyarchaeota archaeon | reverse complement strand
TTGCACACTCAATACAAATCTTGTAGTTCGTAGATCATTAAAACGTCTTAAGAGGACGTGATAAGTTTTGAGGAAATGCATCCTAGCACTTGTAATTTTGCTTCCAATAGTTTTCCTGACGGGCTTAGCGCTTGGAAACCTTATAGGCGCATATCAAGCGAATGAGCAGATGGGAAAACTGAAGGCCGAACTAGATCAAAAAGAAATATACATAAATCATCTTCAAAGATGGCTGGAGGGTAACGTATCATCTTATGAAGCCGAAATCTCTTCTCTCCAAGGCGTAATTTCCGATTTGAAAGAGAAGATTAGGGTTGAGATTTTAGGGATCTATTTCTCGCCTAAGGGTGGATGCGAGAATGTAATCATTAGCTGGATAAGGAGCGCGAATAGGTCGATCCATGTGCTTATCTATAGTTTTACGCTTGACCTGATAGCTGAAGAGCTAATTTACGCTTATAAACGCGGTGTGGATGTTAAAGTCCTCTTTGAGAAGAGCCAAATAAGCTTATATAGCGAATACATGAGGCTCAAAGAAGCAGACGTTCCAGTACGTAATGACACAAACCCGGACTTTATGCACAATAAAGTTATGATTATAGACGGCGAAATAGTTTTCACTGGAAGCTATAATTGGTCTAAAAGCGCTGAGGAAGATAACGATGAGAACCTTATAATAATAAAGAGTATGGAAATTGCTGAAACATATGAGGAGAAATTTGAAGAGATCTGGAATAAAGGTGTTTAACCGCTTAGGCGGAATGCCCAAGCATATATTTCTTTCCGATCGCTGCAATTATCTCATTTAGTGTTTCAATCTCCTCAACGCTTAGTTTATCCTTAAATTTTGTGATAAGCGCCTTGGCGTGTTGCTCTGGAACTAGGACGTAAAGTACGTCGCCCTCATCAAAATGGCGTCCTACAATTGGCCTATCTATCGAGATTGCAACTTGTTTTCCCATTTCTGCATATGAAAGCGTCTCCCCCTTAAATTGTATCTGCAGTATTTCACCTATATCTTTCCCATCGCTTGTCATAAGATGGACTTTTGGCTTAATCTGTCCGGCTAGAACTTCAACGCCAACTATGGCGGGCTTAGATCTTCTGAAGATATAGCCGGGTAAAACCCTTATCTTAGCTGGCTTTATAAGCCTCTCAAACTCGCCTCTTTCACGAGATTCTTTCTCGTTTCTCATCCATTTTAGGTATTCATCAACAAGATGGTAAATTATGTTATGCCTGAAGATCGGCACTCCATGATTTTTCGCTTCCTCCTCAGCGTCTGGAAGAACTTTCACGTTAAATGCTAAGATAACCCCGTAAAGCGGCTCTTTCTCCTTAACAATAATGGACTCCGTCACATCTCTCTTAGATACGTCGCCTACATCAGCCAAGCGTACAGGCACGCTGTTTCTGCTGAGGCTTTCTACTATGGCCTCTAGGGAGCCTAGCGCGTCAGCCTTAAGGACAACGCCCTCAATTTCCGTTGATACGCGAACTTTTTGAATGTCCTCCGCAACTTCCCTCACATACTCACCTATTTTCTCCTCCGATGGAACAACGTAGATTGGCGTGCCGGCTATTGCATCCTCTAGGTTTGGAGCAGCAATTTTTACGCCAGCAGCCGCCACAACCTCATCGACTGATGCAAATTTCTCTCTCGGATCCCTTATTTCATCTAGGGGTTTAGGCATTAATATTGCGCGAATAGTCGTTACAATCGGATTTTCCCTTCCACCTAGCACTATTAAATCGCCCTTTCTCAAAACCCCATCATAGATTATTGCGTTGACTGTTACACCTAACCCAACTTCCTCCTTCACTTCAAGAACCGTGCCTTTAGCCGGTCCGCTGGTTGTTTGCAGCCTTTTTCGAAGATACTGATATGTTAAGCCGGCTAAAACAGCTATTAGTTCCGGTATCCCCTCGCCCGTCTTGGCGCTGGTTGGGATCAAAGCGATTGTTTTTGTGAAATCTGTTATCTTGTCAAATCTATCAGCCCTAAACGATGACTCTGAGAATTTACCAATGATCCTATATAGATGTTCATCTAGCTCTTGTCTCACATGAGGATCCTGGTTTTTATAAGATTCTAAGAACGGCGAATTAGGATACGATTTCCAGCCCGGTATACGATCAATTTTGTTCACAGCTACTAGAAAAGGCGTTTTCCTAGACTTCAGCATCTCAATAACCTCGTATGTTTGGGCTTCAAACCCCTTCAAAGCATCAATTACAAGTATGGCTATATCGGCTATTCCACCGCCCCTGCGCCTGAGATTTGCAAATATTTCATGTCCTGGAGTATCAATGACAAGTAGCCCAGGTATCTTAATTTCGCCACCGCCGATCATTTTAAAGAAGGATCCGGCGATTCCCTCAAGCGTCTCCATTGGGAAGAAGCTTGCGCCAATATGCTGCGTCATCCCCCCGACTTCTCGGGCCTGAACGCTGCTCTTACGGATCATATCAAGTAGAAGAGTCTTCCCAGTATCCACATGGCCGAGAACGCATACGATTGGCTGTCTGATCCGCGCTTCCATCTTTAAATCACTTGCTGAGCCAACTGATAGAAAGCCTAATCTTTAATGTCAACCATGAATGGACTATAAACCTATATAAACGATACCTTCTATGCCACTAGTTTCCCTTCGCTATTGGGTGTTTTTCAGTAATTGATGAAGCATTTAGACGCCATTTTTCACGAGGCTGCCTTTAATATGTATTCCCAATCTACATTTTTCTTAACTAGGTTTATTGCAGCATTTATCCTCCTAGGATCACCAGGCTTTATTCTGCCAATCATCTTCTGAACATGCTGTAATGTTGTGTACGTGTCGTATGGCACAATTATCAGAGGAATTTTCAAATGATCAGCTTTTGGAAAGACCTTTGCGCTTGGATAAAGATTGCCAGTTAATATTATGGCTGACACCCCGGTCTCCAGAGCCGTCAAAATTATATCTGAGCGGTCTCCTCCGGTGATCACAAGTTCATTCGTTACCTTTCGGAAATATTTAGCAGCGCTTTCAGGGGTCATGGCGCCTATAAGAATGGTCTCGATCAGATTATCCATACCATCTTCACCGGCCAAAACCTCCCCGCCGATGAACTCGCAGACTTCCCCAGCGGTTAATGCGCTTAAAGCCCTGTCTTCTGGAATTAAACCTAAAACCTTTATTCCCTGCCTCTCAATGAAGGGTTTAATCACTTTTTCAACCCTGCCTATAGCATCCTGCGGTATGCGGTTCAATATGACACCGAAGAGTTTCACATCCCACCTAGCGCAGTATTCTTGAGCTTGCAGGATTTCATCAACGATAAAATCATCTTTAAACTTTAAAACCAGCAGCACATTCGCATTAAAATCCCTTGCAAGTTTTGGAACTGGACATCCGAGAAAAGCGCCGATTGAAAGTGCGCGCGGCCCCTCTATGAGCATTATGTCTTTTCCGTTAGATGCCTCCCTATAAGATTTAAGTACGCTTTCGACACATTGAGAAACATCAAGATTGAGAAAGTCTTTGAGAAAATAATCCCTCTTAAGCGTGAAGGGACATAAAATATTATATTCCTCCTTTAGACTAAGTATTCTCCTCATAACTTCTACATCTTCATCTATGCCCTCTCTTCCATGAACTAGTGAAGCCTCCAGGCTAACGGGTTTGAAGTATCCGATTTTCTCGCCGCTTTCCTTAGCTATTGAGGCCAGCGATAGTGCTATAACGCTTTTTCCAGTCGACTCCTCGGTTGAGGCAATATATATGGATTTTTTAACCAATTCAGTTCAACCCCTATCTATAATTTATGTGCAATTGTTATTCTTATATCTACCCCAACGCAACCCTTTCCTTTTTCATAAACAAACAAGGGGTTAATCTCCATTTCGGATATCTCCTCAAAGCGAACCATGATCTGCGACATTTTAAGCATAACATCCACTATGGAGCTCATGTCTGAGGGCGGTTCACCCCTAACGCCTCTGAGAAGCGCGTATGCTCTCGTTTCTTCAATCATCTCAGCAGCTTCGTTTCTTGTCAAAGGACATAAGCGGTAGGATACGTCTCTAAGAAAGTTAACATATATGCCGCCTAAACCAAACATGATTAGCGGACCAAACTGCCTATCTCTAACGGCTCCAACGATTATCTCCTTGCCGGATGGAACCATCTCTTGGATTAGGACTCCAGTTATCTTTGCACTTGGCATCGCTATTTGACCCCTCCTAACTAGATTCTCATAACTTTCTTCAGCCTCAGCGCGGCTTTTAACGCCCAATATTACACCGCCAATATCAGTCTTGTGCAGTATATCCGGGGAAACAATCTTCATGGCGACGGGATAACCGATCATTTCAGCAAATTCGCCGGCCTCTTCTCTGCTTCTTGCTATTGCTGCTTTAGGCATGTGTATGCCTGCGGCCTCAGCTACTTTTATACATTCATCTATTGTAAGCGCCAGGCGGCTCTCAAACCTTGCATTATCAATTACATTCCTAATTTCTTCCTCATTAATCTCTATTGTTGCAACAGGCTTCTCAGGTGGCGAATTAAGTATCAAGCTGTAATCATACATGGATTTAAACGTGTAAGCCGCAGGCTCTGGAAAAGTATAGTTTGGTATTTTATTCTTCTTAAGCGTTCTAATGGCTACTGAGCTATCCTCAAGTCCCATGAAGGAGGCGAGAATGGGCTTATTGGAGGACTTTCCAACCTCCACAATCGCTTCAGCAATCTTTTCGCATGGCGTTATGGCTTGTGGGGTTAAAATAACAATTAATCCATCAACATTATTGCTTTTTAAACCGGCCTCTAAGGCAAGTTTATACCGGTTTTCGTCAGCATCACCTAAAACGTCCAGTGGATTATTCAGGCTGGAGTGAGGAGGCATAAGATGCTGAAGATGAGCCCTAATCTCATACTCTAATAATGGTAGTTCAAGTCCCATTTTCTCACAAGCATCAGCAGCTAATATGCCAGGTCCGCCGCCATTTGTGACTATGAGAACCCTCTTTCCCCCAGGAATGGGCTGTGAGCCGAAAGCTAGGACAAGGTTAAATAATTCTTCAAGGGTGTTAACCCTTATTATTCCAGATTTTCTGAAGGCGGCTGAGAAAGCTACATCTGATCCCGCTAATGAACCAGTATGTGATGAAACAGCTCTCACACCAGCATCGGTTATGCCGGCTTTTATGGCTATTATCGGCTTTTTCCGGGTTACTCTATTTGCAGCATCTATAAACCTTCTTCCATCCTTAACGCCCTCAATATAAAGCCCAATAACCCTCGTTTCCTCATCGTCCCCTAAGGCTTCAATGAAATCCGCCGCATTTAAGTCAGCCTCGTTCCCTAAACTTATAAATTTAGTGAATCCAATATCATTTCCAATAGCCCAGTTCAATATGGCGCTTCCAAGCGCACCGCTCTGCGATACGAAGGCTATATTTCCAGGTAAAGGCATGGCTGGCGCAAAGGATGCGTTTACGCGACTTTCTGTACTTATAATTCCTAAGCAGTTTGGGCCTTGCATTCTCATGCCGTATTTTCTACATGTTTCAATAACTTCTTTCTCTAGGAGCGTCCCCTCCCTTCCTGTTTCGCTAAAGCCTGCTGAGATTACAACTATTCCCTTAACCCCTTTTTGTCCGCATTCTTCAGCGACTAAAGGCACAATTTTTGCTGGAACGACTATTACAGCTAAATCAACTTCTTCAGGCACGTCCTTAACACTCTTATAACATCTGAAACCTAAAAGTTCCTCAGCGCTCGGGTTTATTGGGTACAATCTTCCCTCAAAACTCGCTTCAACGATATTTCTAAAGACCCTGTGGCCTACCTTCCAGGGCTCTCTGCTGGCTCCGATGACCGCTATAGATTTTGGATTAAAGAAGGCGTTCAGGTTCATGCGTCGCCCTCATAAGCCTTTTCATGAGGATTTTTATCATGCTAAAGACCCTTTAGGCAGATATATACGTAGCTCCCAAAGTTTTATTGGTGAACATAAATTTCTGAAAAGATCGCTTTAAACAATGTTTTGCTGAGAATTAAATCTTGGCTTAAATAAGTTCCTAGGTGCCGGATTTAGGGAACTTACTGAGGTTTATCCTTAAAATCAAATAATATCTTCTCTTTAATCATCTCAAAGTGCTCTGGAAGTTTTTGAGGCGGAAGGTTTCGCGACAAATATTCGGAGAACATTCTTGAGTATTTATCTGCGTCTTCGGAATATAGCATCTCAGCATACTTGGCTATGTGTTCCCCGCGTATACGCGCTTCATCGGGTAATATGGATTCATCATGCGTAACTTCAATTCCTGCGTCAACGAACCCCTTCATTGCAGCGAAGACCCCGGCGCCGCGCGAGGGCGTATGCAAGTCTATGTCCAATATGGCTTTCTCAACACCTTTGCTTGCAGCCCTTAAGCCGCATAGGAGCCCAGTTAAGTATGCTGCTGGAAGATTGTTTAGGCTGCCAAGCCAGCCGTATTTCTTTCTAAGCTCAATGGAATGCGCCGATGTTATAACCATGTCGCCTATAACAGTTGCATTAATAACTTGAGTAATTATGTTCCTCCCAGTTTTTCTAATGACGAGTCTAGGCAGCTTAGAGATTATAAGTTTCTTCCTAAGCCTATAGTCTGTTTTGCCTTCCTTACGCCTTCTGAATGGAATGTTGTAAGCTGGACCTTTAGCCATCATCGTCTCCTCCTAAGTCCGTGGACCTCAATGTATCGATGCAGATCCGCTGTTGATTTAAAGACTCCGCTTTTAGCCTTCAAGTATAGCTGCCTGTAAACCCTAGTTGATATCAAGCGATTTTCCTTAAGCTCGCGAAGTCTCCTTCTTAAGACCCTGATTTTCTCAACCCAAAGCCTATCCGAATCCATCCTAGTTCTCCTTGAACCGCTTCTGCTGCCTATACCTCTTCGTTTTCCTCTTCTTCTCTTTTCGTGGATTATGCGCGCGCGAGCTCTACTGACCCCTTTCTCTTTATTTTTCCTTATGACCCCTTCATGGATTAGTCTCCGTATGTCCTCCCTAGTTATGGCAGCTTCAACGTCCTCCATTCTCTCAGGGTTTATCCAAACTCTCTCTTCACCAACTCCGAGAATTTCAGCAGCCATCCTTCGCTGGCTTCTTAAACTCAAAATTTACACCTCCATACGATGCCTAGGCTTTAGATGCTTCTTTAATTTCAACGGCTTTCGGATTTAGGACCCTTATTCCAAGATCCTTAGCCCTATTAAGTATTTCAGCCCTCTTTTTTGCTCCTACTGTGTGAGCTATTTTCACAGCCTCTGTTTCTGCATCTATCTTATTTAAGTCATCAACATTATGAATTATAACTTCTTTAAAGGCTGAGGGATGCAAATTCCGAGCTAACTTTGGGCCTCTATAACCAACTTTCACTCTTGGCGGCCAACCTTTAACCTCCTTACGCATTTTACTATCCAAGCCCTTCGGTTTCCTCCAGTTTTCCTTCACGCGCTTATAGCGCCAGTTTTCTTGACGTTGGAATTCTGGTTTCCTCTTCTTCACCATTTCCCTTTTCTCGACAAGATTCTGTAGGCTTGAATCCTCAGAACTCATTCAGCCATACCCTCCATCTTCTCATAAACGTATATCCCGTCTAGGAACCTTCGAGGATCTCTATTTTTTATCCTTGTTGCCCGCTCTATATTTGCAGCTGTCTGACTGACGTCTTCAATATTTATTCCCTGAATAATCACATCGTCGCCTTTAACTGAGACTTTAACATCGCCGATTATTTTAGCGGTTCTCGGTGACCTTTCGCCCATAAAATTTTCTATAATAATTTTATTACCGTTTACTTTAACTGATATTGGAAAATGAGCGTAGACTGTCTTAAGTTTGTATGTAAAGCCTTCTTTTACGCCTCTAATCATGTTCTTAATATGCGCACATGCAGTACCCACGCATGCCCCCTCTTTTCTTCTAGGCCAGGAGGTTGAAACCTCGACTTCATCACCTAATAGCTGAATTGATACGGGGAGGCTGGAAAAATCTCTAACTAACCTCCCTTTTTCACCTATAACCTCCACTACTTTCCCATTAACATTAACTTTTACCCCATCCGGGATCTTTACTCTTCTAACCTCGATCTCACGCATCTAGCTAACCTCTCAGTTTAAGACGTAACTGTTTAATATACGTATGCTAGAAGTTTTCCTCCAACACCTCTCTTTATAGCCTCAATATGAGATATTACACCTTGAGATGTCGATACTATAAGTATGCCCATGTTCTTAGCTGGAAGATAAGCTTTCTCCCATTTTTCTAAATCTTTAACCTTATAGGAGTGCCTAGGCCTTATGGCTCCGCATTTATTTATTCTACCCAACAGTTGAACCCTGAATTTCCCAGCGCGCCCATCATCAATGAACTCGAATTCGCCAATGTAACCGTTCATCTGCATAACCCTAAGTATATTGCCAAGTACTCTTGAAGCTGGCATTATATAGCACTCCTTCCTTCTTCTCATCTCATTATTCATTATTGTTATTAAGCCGTTAGATATGGGATCCATCAGCATGAAACTTATCACCCTTTACTCGTATTTTTTGAAGCCGAGTTTTTCAGCAATCTCCCTAAAACAGTGGCGGCATAAGTTTAGTCCATACTTCCTCACGATCGGCCCGTAGGAACCGCATCTTTGACATGGTCTGCTACCCTTACCATATTTTCTCTCCTTCTTGCCGCCCTCATTTTTAGTGCTCATCTGCGCTTTTCCTCCGTTACCTCAACACCTAATTCTTCTCTAACAAATGCCATTGCTTCTTCAGGAGTTAATAAATGTTTATGGCCAACCCTTGATCTTGCCCGTCGCCTATATTTCACCCTAAAACCAGGTCTACGTAGGGATACTGAAACATCCATACCTATTATGCCTAGATCTGGCGAATATTTTGTGCCAGGCATATCAATATGCTCCTTAATGCCAAATGAGAAATTTCCAGATTTATCAAACGAGCTTGCTGGAATTTTATTGTCCACAGCCTCTAGAGCCCTTTTTAAAAATTCTAAGGCTCTTTCCTCCCTTAATGTTGTGACGCATGATATGGGTTCATTTCGTCTTATACCAAAATCCCTAATAGTTTTCTTCGCCCTCCTGAAGCAAGGCTTCTGCCCAGTTAACTCCTCAATTATTTTCATGGCTTTATCAAGAGGTTCCCCTGATCTTCCAACACAAACATTTATAACAACTTTCTCTATTCTTGGCTTAAGCATGGGATTTGCTTCCCATTTACTTATAAAATTTTCAGCTGACAGCTTGCACCCCCTCCAGCTTAGGCAAAGATATTATAGGTGTCTTTTCACCTATCACAAATATATAGCCCAGTATTGTCCTGAGATCTTCCCCTTCACTGTCCTCTATTGTTACGAGGCTGTTCCGCTTTTTCTGTCCCTCTTGCTTTTCAATAGCCTTAATCACACCATATTTTCCAGCGTTTTTACCGCCAATTATCACGGCTATTTTACCTAAATCTAGACTTAAATGCTCTATAATCCTCTGGTCAGGGACCTCAATTTTTAAAGAATCAAACGTTTGGAAAACATTCACCGCTGGGCTATGTGGATCCTCGCTCCTTATGAATATGTTTCTTCCATCATGAAGATTTAACTGCACATGTCCACCGTTAAGGGTCGTCTTATTTTCAATTCTACAGATTTTATATTTTGCCTCTTCCTCACTTATCTGATATAAAATTAAGCCCTCCCTCCATGGCAGAATCCTATAGTTGGCTTTTATCTCCGGTATAGTTATGACATCCATTAGGCCGACGGGGAAATGTTCATCACGTTCATCTCTTCCATCAACCAAAATCTTACCCTGCGATATTATTTTCTTAGCTTCCCTCCCGGTTTTTGCAAAACCAAGATGATCACGCACTATAACCCCTAAGGGTATACATTGGCTAATGTGGTGAGGCCCAGGGCCGGGTTTAATGATCCATGTGAACTTCTTGCGGTGAATAGGCCAGAAATCTGGAGCGGCTTCCCGCTTAAGATGTCTTCTACCGCCCATACTTCCCATCCTCATGCACCTCCAATATTTTTAGGAGATGTACCAGCGGCTTCAGCCTCTTCTCCCTTAGTTTCCTCAGTGAAGCCTTTTCTCTCTAATATCCTTTTTCTATTTTTATCGTCAAGGTTTAGACGTATTATTTTAACCTTTGATGGATGTATCGGAACAAGCACGGTTGTTCCATCAGATTTCTGTCGTGTTATACCCTCAATAAATATGCGGTATTTCTTTCTGTCAACTCTTAACACTTTTCCCTCAACGCCTTTATAGTCGCCCCTAAGAATTCTAACAGCATCACCCCTTCTTATTGGAAGAGACCTAGTATTATATGAATTCCGCAGTTCAGAAGATAGGTGGGCTGAAAGAATCTTACCGCGCATATGATAGGGCGCCTGAAAGAGTCTTTTTCTCTGTTTGCCTGGTTTAGAAGTTTTATTTTTCATGGTTTGAACCGCCATCAACCTAAATTATTATGCTTGCTGCACTGGCTATCCTCGACCATCTTTCAGCTGCCTCTCTAGCTACTGGTCCACGTATCTCAGACCCTCGCATCTCCCCTTCCGGAGTTATAATTACAGCCGCATTATCTTCGAATTGAATCCAGTTTCCCTCAGGGCGTCTATAAGGTTTTCTTTGTCTAATTATCACTGCGTGGAAGATCTTTTTTCTCATGTCCGGCGTTCCCCTTCTAACTGAGACGATTACGGCGTCTCCCACAGATGCAGCTGGGACCCTTCTATGCCTGCCCTTGTAGCCTATAACCTGAATCACCCTTAGAATCTTAGCTCCAGAATTGTCGGCGCACTTAATTAGTGATCCAGCATTAACACCTCTACTAATCTTCATTTTAGGTTTACCAGCGCCCTTGGCTTGTAAACCCCTAGTTTTTGCCTTTGCTGCCATTTAGATCACTTTCCCAATTTTTCTATTATTACGAAAGAAACTGTCTTGCTTATTGGTTTACACTCAGCAACTCTTACAACATCGTTCTCAGTAACATTTATGCATGGCGGATTATGCGCTGGTATGTGAGTATGCCTCTGCTCATAGCGTTTATACTTCGGCACATACTTCAAGTAGCTACGCCGCACAATAACTGTCTTATCCATCTTAGCGCTTATAACGACGCCCTCAAGTACTCTGCCCCTTATTTTCAATGAGCCGTGGAAGGGACAGTTCGGGTCATCACAGGTTCTCTCAGGTTTTCTAACTGTTTCAAGCGACATTACCAGCGTCTCCTAACGATTTTCTTAACTCTATCTTCTGGGCGTCCAATTAAAACTTTACCATCTACCTCAATAATAGTTTTATCTGGCAGGGTGAAATGGAAAACGCAATCCCTTTTAATTAAAATTTTCTCATCATCATTATGAAGTATTTTAAATGTATTCTTGGTTTCATCTATTATCTTGCCGGATAGACCGATAGATGATGGGTTTGAGCTCTTTATAACCTTAACCCTGAGGCCAATAAGCTCGTCCTGAAGAATATAGGAAAGATTCCTCATTTGCCCTTTCTATCCTCCTCATTATTTACAGTTAATATTCGAGCTATCGTCCGCCTAATCTCTTTAATTCTTGCAGGTTTCTCAACAGATCCCCCAGATTCAATCATAGTTTTTAGCTTAGCCAGTTCTGCGCGCAAATCATTTAATCTTTTTTCACGTTCTTCACGCGGCATTTTTCTAATCTCTTTAATTCTAAGAATCGCCATTTACCCTTCTCCCTCTTTGCCGCTTAAGATTTGATCATTCGATGCGGCTTCTTCAAGTATTTTAACCTCATCTGGGAACCTTGCATCTGGAGAAACTATGAGAACCTGAACACCAAATATGCCGGGCTTAAGCTGAACATGCGCAACGGCTTTCCTAACGTACTTCATTGCAGGATCTCCACTTTTAGGTATGTATCCATCGCGAAACTTTTCCGCGCGAGCCCGCTCAGTTCTTAGCTTGCCACTTATAATTATTTCAACGCCTAATGCTCCGGCCCCCATTATTTGATTTAAGGCCCAGAAGGCAACCCTCCTAAAGTGGACGCCGCGCCTTAAGGCCGCGGCCACTCGTGAGGCCATAACGTAGGGGTTCAATTCCGGGATCTCAATTTCTGCTACTGAGATCTGCGGGTTCGGCAAACTGAACTTTTCTTCTAAAACCTTAGCTAGATTCTTTATTGTTTCTCCACCACGCCCTATTATGAGGCCGGGACGCATGGCGTACACAACCACATTTGTTCCAAGCGGGGTTTTTGTTATATCAACCCCACCATAACCGGCCCTTTCAAACTCCTTCCAGAGGAACTCATCTATCTCGGCTCTCTTAATGTTCTCATCAACAAAATGCTTGATAGTGGACATCATGCTCCCCCTTTAACCTGCTCAAGAACTATCTCAACATGGCATAGGGCTTCAAAACGCGGCGTAGCTCTTCCGAAAGCCCGGGGCATATATCTTCTGATTTTAGCACCCGGGTAGGCTGCTGCATGAACAACTCTAAGGTTCTCCAAATCTAGACCCTTATAGTCAGCGTTTGCCTCAGCACTTTCAAGAACCTCTAATATTCTTCTGGCAGCTTTTACCGGGTATCTGCCGGCTCCTTGTAGACCTCTTCTATGAGGCAGCTTCTTATTATACCTTTTAAATTGGACCGGCTTCTTTTTAGCAATTAATTGCCTTAAATATTCTTTTGCATCATCAAGCATCATACCTTTTATTGCCGCGCAGACTTCTCTGGCTGCCTTAGGCGATATTCTAAGGTCTCTGCCGCTTGCCTTTGCCGTAATGCTTGGATCCAGATTAGTTACTGTGTATCCCCAATTTGGCACTATGTTTTCACCATCTTTGTCTCAAACAAAAATACGCAGTGATTTATAAGAGTTTTCCTAGCGGATTTTAATTTTCAGAGAAATTAATTTAGGCTTTTAAGATGCCGCCGCCTATTGGCGTCATTAAAGTCACTATGTCTCCATTTTTCAGAGCGATCTCTTTTTTGCTCATCGGATTTATAGATGATCCATTAAGCATTACTACGAGGGTTGGATCTATCGGGCTTTCATTCTCAATCCTAATTATGCTCTTCAGCGCATCATGAGTCTCAACTATGCTGTTCAGCAGGTCCCTCAGTAAAGAGCCCTCCGTCAAGTCGTATTCCTCTTCTTTCCTTCCAATTTTCTGTCTGATTAGTCCGAGATACTCAACTTTCACTTTCATTTCTATCTAAAATCGATGGATGCTTAAGAAAATTTAAACTTTCCTATTAGCATGAAGGGCGTCTAATTCTAGAAAAGATCAAAAGCGTGTCTATCATATTTTTATATCGGCCCTACGCTAATATATATGTCCATAGATTGAGGTTTAGAAGTTGCTGAGCGAGAGCGGCTTAAGATCACTTATAGAACATTCGGATTTCATGTTTGAAAATAATTTTGTTAATGTGGTGGCTATTATAAATCATCCTAAAATAGAGCTGGTCGGATTATCCATAGGCCCCTTCGAAGAGGGAAAGGATTACACTATTAGATTGTGGATAGCGCGGGAGTTAGAGGCGGATGGTATAGTGAAGATTAAGGAGGGGGCGCTTGATGCGACAAAACTTTATAGAATTCAGTGGACTGAGCGTATCCAAGCCGTCAGCCAGCTCTCCTCTTTACCGGAAGATTTTTACCCAAAACTGCGTCGCATGATTGAAGATTTAAGGTCTGCCTCTAAAACCAGCCCTGAGAAAATGAGGGAATACGAATATGTTCAGAATCTTTCACTGGACATAATTAATTGCCGGCTTAAAAAGATAATTTCTTTAGCTTCCTCATTAACTCAGGAAAGCCTGACTTTAAAGAATCTAACTCTTGAAGAGCGGGATCTCTATGAGCGGATACGCCGAATAATTAACGAGTGGAGGTCAAAAATATTTTAGAGCGAATGGTGATTGAATCATGACGGAAATTTTAGTTGAGAAGCCGATTGAAAAATTTCATATGATATTCAAGTCGACTAAATACCGTAATAGAATTGCGCAGATGGCTTTAAATGCCTCCACATCGCTTGTTTTAGACTTTGAAGATGTTTTGATGGTTGATCGGCACCTAGCGGATGGTCTGCTTGAAAAGCCTTATGAGCTCCTCGGCTATGCTAATAGCGCTGCTTTTGAGCAGCTGCAGATTGAAGATCCGGAGTATGCGGAGAAGATTAAAGAACTGGGCGTTATTGTGCGTGTTCGCGGAATACCGCGCATAACACCATTACGCAGACTAGGATCGGAGCATATTGGCAAGCTAGTTATGATTGAGGGAATAATAATGCGTGCAACAAACGTTAGGCCCATAGTTACCATAGCGATCTTCAGATGCAAAAGGTGTGAAACGAAGATGGAAGTTCTCCAAAGTGGAGCTTTCTTAACGCTGCCATTCAAGTGCGCAAACCCGCGCTGCGGCAAAGGTGGACCATTCGACTTCATCCAGGAAGAGTCTAGGTTCGTGGATTATCAGGAACTGAGAATACAAGAGTATCCGGAGGACATTCCGCCAGGCCAAACCCCTCGTTCTTTAGATATCAGGTTGCTTGGAAAGGATGTTGTCGATACCGCTAGGCCAGGAGATCGTGTTTATGTTATTGGCGTAGTAGGCGCTGAATCCACATCCTACCCTAGAACCGGCAGGGCTAGGGCTTTCACGCTATATATCGACGCGAACTTTATTGATGCAGCCGGTAAGGAGGCCGAATCCCTTTATATATCACCGGAAGAAGAGGAGCAGATTTTAAAGATGGCTAAGGATCCGCTTATACACCGGAAGATCGTTCAGTCAATAGCTCCGTCAATATATGGATACGAGCATATTAAGGAAGCCATAATGTACCTTTTGTTCGGAGGTGTTCCTAAGTATCTTCCAGACATAAATATAAGAGGTGAAATAAATATACTTCTAATAGGGGATCCTGGAACCGCCAAATCCCAGTTGTTGCGTTATGTT
>JAGTRG010000030.1 GCA_018396435.1 Candidatus Bathyarchaeota archaeon | reverse complement strand
TTCCTTGAACTCTTTAATTCTGGCATTAACTAAATCCTTAACATCGCTATTCCTAAGTCGCTCAATAACCTTAACGATCATGTTTAGGCCGTTTGATTCTCTCAATCTATCCGGCGTCTCCATATTCCATGATTTAGTCAGCGAAAAAATCGTCTCAATCTCCGCTTTCCTCATCCAGCGGATTTACCCCCATCTGCAATGGCGACCTTCTTTCTTCCAATCATTAAAGCTGCTTGTTTTATCAGGTAACGATTTACATGTTATTTTCCCAGACGAGCACTAATTTTGATTAAAGCGTTACGATAAACATCAGCCGCTCAACGATCTCCTTATACCTGTTCCTTATTGTCACCTCGGTTACTTTTGCTGTTTCAGCTATCTCCCTTTGCGTTCGTTTTTCACCAACTATAACCGAAGCCACGTAACTTGCCGCAGCAGCTATGCCAGTGGGTCCTCTGCCAGAGGTAAGCTTGAGCTCAGATGCAGCTCTCAGAATTTTATTTGCGATCTCCTCAACCTTCCCCTGCATCACAAGTTGATTTGAGAATTTTGATATGTAGTGGCTTGCTTTAAGTGGCGGTATAGAGAGATCAAGCTCCTTAACGAGAAATCTATAGCTTCGGCCAACCTCCCTCTTACTTATGTTTGCCGCAACCGCTATCTCGTCAAGGGTCCTCGGCAAATTACATTGTCTACATGCAATATACACTGAGGCTGCGCTTATGCCTTGTATCGATCTGCCGCGGATTAAGTGTTCCTTAACCGCCTTTCTATAGATTATAGAACTTGTTTCAAATATGCTTTTAGGCAATGATAAGTTGTTAATTATTTTTGCTATCTCCGAGAGCGCAAACGCCAAGTTTCTTTCCATGGCGTCCGAAACCCTTATACGCCTCTGCCACTTCCTAAGCCTATATATCTGAGCTTTCTGTCCAGCATCAAACTTTTTGCCGAAGGCATCTCTGTCATGCCAATCAATCATTGTAAATAAGCCCTTATCATGCATTGTGAATGTTACCGGTGCACCAACCCTAGATCGTTTATCCCTTTGTTCATTGTCGAAGGCACGCCATTCCGGACCTTGATCAGCTATTTTCATATCTATTACGTAGCCGCAATCCATACAAACTATTTCGGCAGATTCGTAGTCCCGTGCCAGCCTTACGCTGCCGCACTCTGGACAGCGTTGTATGTCCTTAAAGCCGGGGGGAAGAGAGTGTTCCTCATCTTCGCTCATTTCTTCTTCCCCTTAACCTTAATATGCTTAGATTTTGGCAGAGCGAAAATTTGATAATTAACGAACTTCTTCGGATCATGCCCTTTAACTTCAACTTCAATGTAGGGTGAACTTAAGGGTCCAAAAATATCAAGAACCACGCCTATTGGTTTTTTTCTGATGTCGAAAACTGTTGCGCCGAGATCCGGAAGAACCTCGACCTTGGCAATAGCTTTGTTGCCGGGGGCAGCATGTAGAATTTGACCGATCTTCTTCAAACTCATATCCCTACACCAAAAAGATGGATGAAAAAATGAACTCAATCAATTATTTAAGCATTTCTTAGGGGGACTCATGCGGAACCTTTGGAAATTTTGATCAATTCAGCTGCAACATCTTTAAGAATTTGATTTTTACTTCTTTTTCCTTTTTCTGTAATTATAAAGCCTGATTTAATCCATGGGAGACGTGGATATGCTGCTTCTGGAAAAATCTCATATTTTAGGCCAAGGTTTTCCACGGCATTTTTCAGCATCTGTATGCTCGGCGAGGGTAAGCTGAGATTTTTAGGTAAACGCCTCCCTGCGCTTCTGCTCTTTGAAGAATCAAAGTAAACCGGCCAGAGCACTACTTCGTTTTTTCTCCGCATCCTCGGGCTACTCTTCCTTCTTGCTGATTAACACCGCGTTTAAAATGCCATATTGACCCGGTCTTGATGTTACTCGAGCTGTTCCCAGCGGGGTCTCTATGATGCAACCCCTCGTTATTACCCCTCTTCTATCATAATCCACATTAGCTGGATTTTTCACAACCCTGAGAATTTCAACCTTCTTTGTTTCCCCGGTTTCAGGGTTTGAAACGTTCACCCATTTTGCGCTCACCAATCTAACTTTTATGTTTCCACCTTTTCCCCGGCTTGCCTTAGTTACATGTTCCCCTAAGGTTGTCTCTGTTGGAAATGAGCCCATCTCGTATTTTCTTTTTCCCCTGTATGGTTTTCTCTTTCCTCCACTTGGCTTCTTTTTATGCAGATCACCATGCCACACGGACATCAGTATTCTCCTCTCATCTTCTTGAGGATTTAAGGAACATCTTCGGTTAATATAAGTTTAGCGGCTGAAAGACGCCTCGTTAATGAAGGCTTCTAAATATTCTTTAAGATCATCCATGTCCAGCGGCGGCTTAGGAACCTCCTCACCAATTAGCAGCAGATCTTTAGTTATCTCATGCGGCTTAATTCCCTCTAAAGCGCATTTAGCGCATAATGCCGCCCCCAAACCGGTTGCCTCAGGAAAGGCTGCCCTTAGAATCCTGCTTTCTGGAAAAAGTGCAGAGAGAGCGGCGAGATATATATTGTTTTTAGCGAAGCCCCCCTGAACTATTATGTCAACATTTCTTTTTCCAGTTACCAAGTTTATTGCAACGTAGGATTCCACCGCCAAATATAGGTTCAGCAAGTGGTAGGCTTCCTTCGCACCCATGCGAAACGCCTCACCAATTATCCTTGCCTTTGAATTTTGAAACTGTCCGGAACCTTCCACTAGGCCGGGTGTTATAATGTCTTTGCGTCTTAAAATTCCCTTTAGAACGTTCATATCTAAGTTTATGTTCTCAGGGTTTATTGAGAATTTATTTTCTATAATTGTTTTGTAGTAATCGTATTCGAAGCCCCCCTTAAATCTTGAGGATCTGACCGGCCTGCCATAGGCATCCACGTAATATAGAACATCCCTATACAGATCCTCATGTTTAGGTCTGAAATCTTCCATTGGGCACATAAACACGCACCATGTTCCGGTTGAAGCCAGAAGGAAATCTCCACCCTTGGCGATATAGGGCAGTAGACACGCGTTTGAGTCATGTATGCCCGGTGTCACAATCAAATTTGAAGATTTAAATTTTAACTCGCCTATAGGGCTCCAAACATCAAATATTTTTGGCGACCTAAAATCAACCCTAAGTTCCTCAGCAACTTTGCTCCATCCCCTTCTAGTTATGTCGTACAGGTATGTATGGCAACCTAGACTCGTAACCTCACTGGACTTTAAGCCTGTAAGCGCATATGTAAGGTACTGCGGCAAAAATAGGATTTCATCTACATCATTAAATATTTCTGGAAGCTTCTCTCTAATCCAAAATATTTGCATCCCGGCGTTTAAGAGCTGACCGTATGGCGGTGTACCGGTCAGCATATAAAGTTCAAGGGGACTTCCAAATTCAGCGTAAAATTTTTCCTTAATTTGCTTTTCAACATCTTGATTGTAGGATATTATTGGCAATCTTAAAAAGCCGCCTTTTAGATTAGCAAGTGTAGCGCCGAATGTTGTTATGGCTAATGCTTTAATGGTCCACTTTTTATCTGCATCTGCTAATTTAGCCCGCATCCAAGAGAGCATCGACTCAGCGTCATCACATATCAAGTTGTTAATTCTAATCTCATCTATTCTTACCGACTCCGAGTGGATGGGCTCCAAGTTTTCAGAAAAAACTAGGAATTTTTTATTTGATTTTCCTATATCAAAGACCGCGATGAAGTTTTCCATAAGGTTTCCACCTTTGGAGAAGTTATGCGTCGCAATTATTTTGAAGTTTCACTTTGCTGCCCTTGAATTCCAGGAGCGCCGTCTGCCGGCAACTTTTCCTCCCCCCTTCTTTTGAAGATCCTTTTTAGCTGGCGCTTCATTGCTTGAACGTTACGGCTTAAACCGAAGTAATCGGCAAAGTAATCGGTGGTTCTTAAAATGAAATCTCTGCCGTTTCTTTCCCGACTTATCAGATCCATTTCCACAAGTTCGCTTATATGTTTATAGGCATGTTTACCTCTAACTTCAACAACCTGCTTTTGGGTAATCGGTTGCCTATATGCTATATAGGATAGTGTTCTCAGCGGACCGTCCGTAAGCAAAGGTCTAATGGCGAGTCTCCTAACCTTGTCTGAACACTCATTTTTAAGTTGCAGGACAAATCTATTATCTTCAAGCTCAAGTATTTCTAGGGCGGTGCTACGTTTTTTATATTCATCAATCAGCATCCGAGTAAGCTTTTGAACTTTTCTCTCAGACCGTGAATTAACTATGCTGCATAAAGTCTTCAAATCTAGTGGGCGTCCGGCAACATACAATGCTGCCTCTATAAGCTTTAATTTTGTTTCCACATCCTCCCTGCTTGCCTTTTTTCTCTTCCCTTGGATTATTTGAGTGCTGAGGATGCTATTACTAGCCATCGCTTTCAACCTTTACCGCTCCATTAAGCGTTATATATATTTCACCCAGATCTTCTTGCTGCCATAGGGTTATTCTACCTTTATGCGCCATGAAAAGAAGAATTAGAAATACTTTTATTATCTCAATTTTCCCTAAACCTTCAGCCAACCTTGAGAATGACAAAATTTCACCTTTTCTAGATAAGATGAGCATTTTACTGGTTAACCTCTCTATTTCCTCCTCAATCTCCATTAGATATATGCTTATGCTGGGTATGATTTCTGGTGGAGGCAGTATTGGTTTAGAGGGTATCCTAATTGGGAGAAGGTTCTCACTTTTAAGGGCTTCATCTAAGGCTTCCAGAAGATGCTGAATTGTTGTCGTGGTTAGCTCGTAGCGTAACGGAAGGATTAATGGAGGTGGAACAAAATCAACGGCGCTCTGCCTCGGCTCAACTTCCGGCGGCTCCTCAAGTTTTAGGAGAAGGTTAGATTTCATGAGGTATATGGATGCTGAGGAGTCAAGAGCTACTCCGGAGGCTCTAAAATCCACGCTTGCCCTCCGCTCCATTTCCTCAAGAAAGGAAGAAAGTAGGAAGGCTATGTCTATATTCCATGGGTTGATCTTCCGTAACCTCTCTAGATTAAATAGTATGTCCCAGGGTGGATGAAAATAGAATGGTTTGCCGGATTCTTTTTCCATAGTTATGCTACACCCTTAAATGTTGTTGAAACTACATGGGATACCCCATTCTGCCCATATACGCCATATATCCTACTGGCCTTACTTATCATCTCGGGCTTTAGCGTTACCACTATAAATTGTAGCGGCGACCCAGAGGCTTCTTCAGCTAAGAGCTCGCCCAGCCTCTCAACATGGAAAGCATCTAAATGAGCGTCTATTTCATCAAATAAGTAGAATGAGGCGGGTGAAAACTCTTGTAAGGCGAATAGGAATGCAACCGCTGAAACTGATCTTTCCCCACTACTTGCCCCGCTGACCAGAATGGGCGGCTTATTTGGAAATTGAACCACCATGTCAACTCCTCCAGCGAAGGGATTCTCAGGGTTCTCGAGCTTAAGAGAGGCGTTTCCACCGCCGGTTAATCTGGAGAAGTAGTTATTTATCCGCTCATTTATCTTATCGAAGGCATCCATGAAAATTCTATATTTTTTCTGCTCAATCTCCTCAATAAATCTCACAATCGCCATCTTCTCCCTTTCCAACTCATTTAACCTCACGGATAGCTCCTTATATCTTGAGGCTTGCTCCACATATTGCGTGTCAGCGAGCTGATTAACTGCGCCTATGCGGTCGATTTCCAACTTCATAGATTCAATCTGGGAATCAACGTCCTTAAGCGCGCCCTGCATAATATCCAGCGGAGATTCGTATCCCAGCATTTTAAGGCGCTCTATATGCTGGTTTAGCTGGAGATTTATTGTTTGGATCTTCAGTTTTAAATCATTAAGTTTTTTAGCCCCCTCCTCATAGGTCTTCTCGAGTTTCAGCAGATCATTGTCTATGACATCTATTTGCGAAGTAAACTTTTCCGCCTCTTTTTTATCGCTTAAAATCAACTTAGATATCTCAACTTTAGTCCTCTCAAGCTCCTCAATTCTTCCCCTGGCCTCTTGATCTTCTCTCAATGCGCTCTCAATATCCTTCTCCAAGGCTGAAATCTGTTCTGACACATCCTCCAGCTGCGTTGTCAAGTCATTTAGATTAATCTTTAAAACATTTTCTATCTTAGATCTTAAAGTTGAAATTTCAGATTCTACTCGGTTATATTTCTGCCTTAAAAGGATCATCTCATGAGATACTGATTCGCGCCTTGCCTCAGCATCATGAACCTTTAGCAGATTAACATCGCTTCTCAGGCGCTCCATCTCCTCTCTTTTTAGCTTCTCCATCTCGCAGATCTCTTGGAGGCGCGATTCTAAGAGGGCTATTTGCGCTTTTTCCTTCTCTATACGATTCAATAAGTCAGATATGTTGTTTTCAACCTGCGTTATGCTTGACTCCACCTGGATCATGCTCTTTTTAATGCGTTCAGCTTCACCCTCAAGTTTACCCATGGACTCAGAGATCTTCGCTAATTCTCCTTGTGCTTCAGCAATATCATTATTTATTTCAGCGACAATATTCTCCCTGTTATCAAGATGCCCTTTTAGGGCTTTAACCGCCTGCTCCAGGTTTTTCAGAGTTCCATCGCTAGGTATGAAGGATGAAAGATCAATGGGGGACCTGTAGTAGCCGCCTTCAACACCACCACCAGCCTCATATAGATCCCCGCTTAAAGTAACCGCTCTCAAACCATCTTTTGAAACCTTTAATGCAGCATCATCGTTTAAAGCCAGCAATGTATCTCCGAAGACAAAGTTTACCGCCGGCTCGTAACGTTTTTCAGACTTTATAAATGAGGATGCCTTTCCAACTATTCCATCAATCTCAGGAACTTTAACATCATCATTAGATGATAAACCATTTAAAGGAAGAATTTTCACCCTTCCAAGCTTCACCCTTTTTAATGTTTCCACGCATGTAAATGCAACATTTACATCTTCCACAATAAGCGAGTCAAGCCATCCGGAAGCCGCGGCCTCTATTGCCTGCTCATAACCATTTTCTATTTTTATTAGATTTTTAAGCCTCCCATGCACACCTGTTATAATGCCCATAGCGACGAGATCTTCGATATTTTTTAGTGCGCTTTCCTCAGATTTGATTTTATTCACCATCTTCTTTTGCGCCTCAAACTCGATGAGCACCTCCTTCGCGTATTCAGCGACCTTCTCAGCCTCTTTAATCTCCTTCTCCACGAGGCCTTTCCGTTTAACTCGCCTTTCAAGAGATTCTTTAAGATTGTTCAGCCGCCCCATCTGGGTGTTCATTATTTCTTGAAGTTTAGACAGCGATTCTTGAAGTCTTCCGTATGAATTTTTCAGCTCGTCCCTTTTCAGCTTTAGATCCTCCAATCTCTGCGCAAAAATGTTTATTTTAGACTGAGCTCTTGCATGCTCACCTTCTATCGAAACTTTTTCTTTGCTGATCTCGCCTAGCTCATTCTCTATCTCATTAATTTTCTTAGCTTTCTCCTCAAATGCTGATCCTACCTCGGAAAGCTTCTGCACTATAGAGTCGTAAAGGGTTTGTTTCTCATTAATTTCCCTGCTAAGATTAGATCGCTCAACATCAAGCTGCTTAATTTTCTCCTCAGTCTCCTCAATCTCCCTAAATACTGAAGTATATCGCTGTTGAAGGTTCTCCCTGATCTTTTTAAGCCTCTCAAGATTGCTTCTTCCAGAACTCACTTTGGACGCTATCTCATTAAGTTTAGATTTAAGGTTGCTTATGTTCGTCTGGATTTCTAAAATGCGTGCTTGCTTCTTCTCAACCTCATCAAAACCGAGTTTTCGCAGTTCACCTTCCATCTCGCGTCGTTTAAGCCGCAGATTCTCCCTCTTCTCTAAAATGATCTTGTTCTTTTCTTCCAGAGCCTCTATTTCACGTGATATTTTCTCCGCTTCAGCTCTTAAACTTTTTATTTCCCAGGAGGTTTTTACGGATTCAAGGTATTTAATCTCTCTTCTAAGAAAGTTATGTCGTAAGAGGTTATTTCTCTCTCTTTCCAGATCCTCAAGCCTCTTCTGAACCTCGCTTATCTGACCTAGGGCGGTTTTTATCGCTATATCAGCCTCTTTAAGCTTGGATTCAGCTTCAGCCTTTTCGGCATCGTATTGCGCTATTCCAAGCATGTCCTCAATTATTTTCCTTCGTTCTTGCAGTGAGATTTCAGCCATACGTGTAAGGGTGCCCTGAAGAACAATGTTGTGTCCATATGAGCTTATACCAGCCATCGAGAGGACCTCCAGCAGATGATTTCTAGGAACCCTCCTTCCGTTTATTCTATAGACGCTTTCACCGTTCCGGTCAATTTCACGCGATATGGTAACAGTTGCTGTTTCAACCGGTATACGTCCATCTGAATTGTCAAATTGAATTACAACCTTAGCCTCATTCTTCCTGACGCTTGAGCTTGAGCCTCCGTTGAATATGAGGTTGGAGAAGTTCTCAGATCTAAGCCTCTTAGCGCTTAACTCGCCCATGCAGAATAGGACTGCGTCAATTATGTTTGTTTTACCGCTACCATTCGGCCCAGTTATAACTGAAAAGCCCCTCTCAAATGTAAGCGTCGTTTTTAAACCGAATGTTTTGAAACCATTTATTTCTATTCGTTTAATGTACGGCATCCCTAGGTCTTTTCCCTCCTCAGTTCTTCATCAAATCCTTCTCTTGGACTTAAACTACGGGGCTGCTTCCTCTAATGGCACGGGATATTTCAGCCATTCTTTTAATGAACGCCTTTATTTTCTCTTTTTCACCAAATATAAGCACGTATCTGTCTTCCTGAATCATAGATTTTAGGCCGATTTTTTCAGCAATATTTCTAATCGTTTCAACCGGAATCTCATCGCTGGCCTGAATTCTTACCCACTTCATTTCTCTTGGGAGGCCTGGATGAAAACCCGCTTGGGTTTCCATTTCAGCCTGAACACGGATTCTTTCCACCTCGTGGAGTTTCCTTATTAAGGCATTTACATAACTCGACCCAAGCCTGCTTTCAGCCGTTGAAAGAACATAAGATTCAACACTACCTAGGCATTCTTCGAGGCGGGAAATATGCTCCGGTCGGGACCTATCAGCCTTAATAATTTCCATCATTGTTTTTGCTGAGCGCAAATCTCTAATAATACTTGGCGGTATGCTTTCGCCACTCCTACGTAAATCAGTAATTGCATCCGCCAACGCTCTCCAGCGTGTGTCCCAACTCATAGAATATACCTCATTGGAAGATTATGATAAATGGTAACTTGTCACCATAATATTTTTTATGTTTCAAAGGGCTCGGCGCTTTTTTACTATAAAGAGGCATCAACGGAATCTCCTCTCTTTGCAATACTTTTCATCGATGCTTAAATATCAGTTTCTAATATGCCAATCTACATGTACATTAATATTTTAACGCTGGGAAAAAGTTAAAGAGAAAAGGGGAGCTATTCTGATATAATCTTAAGCCGCTGTAAAAACGTTTAGAGCAGAGAGGATTAAAACATTGTCGAATTTCAAAATTAAGCAAGTAATAGTGCTTAGGGCTGATTTAAAGATGAGCCCCGGCAAGGCAGCTGTTCAGGCGAGCCACGCCGCTGTTTCATCGGCTGAGGAAGCTAGGAGAAATCATTTCCTATGGTGGAGGGAATGGATTGAGAGCGGACAATGCAAAATAGCCTTAAAAGTGAACTCCGAGGTTGAACTCATGGAACTAGAGAGAAAGTCTAGGGATCTTAATCTTCCAACCGCTCTAATTTCAGATAAGGGTTTGACGGAGCTCAAGCCCGGCACAATAACTGTTCTAGGCATAGGTCCAGCGCCGTCAAATCTCATAGATAAAATTACTGGAAGCCTTCCGCTTTACTAAAGGATCAAGGATGCTACATTATGCTTAATATATCAAGTATTGAGGTTGGAATCGGCATAGAGGTTTACGCCTCAAAAACCCGTGGCTTAGGCGGCATAATAAAGCGTTCAATCGAGGATTTCATCGTTGAAGAGATCCTTCTGGACGGGTCGAAAGCATCTGTTCTGCCGGAGGAAAATAGGGCAGTTCTAGATGAGCATGGGCGCTATCTTATATGCATTTTAATTAAGAGGGGATGGGATACGCTGCTTGCGATTGAAAAGATAGCGAAGGCATTAGGTATAAGCCTAGATAGAATAGGATTTGCTGGAATAAAAGATGCCGAAGCCCTAACTGCGCAGTATATTAGCATAGGCGGGATGCCGATTGAGAGACTTTCAGGCATACGTCTAGAAAATATATATGTTAAGCCTATTGGCTTCTCAAACGAGAATATATCGTCTAAAAAACTCTTCGGTAACAAATTTAGGATAGCCGTCAATTCAATAAGGCTTAAAGAATCAACGGTGCTAAGTAGAATAAGGAGAATTAACTATGAACTTGCGGATTTCGGCGGGGTTCCCAACTTCTTCGGGCATCAAAGGTTTGGAACGGTCAGACCAATAACGCATATTGTTGGGAGACACATAGTTAAGGGCGACTTTAAGAGCGCCGTGCTAACATTCCTCACGTTTGAAAGCCCATTTGAAAACCCTAGAATTAGAATGCTGAGAAGGGAAATTAATGAGACGATGGATTTCGGGAGGATCTTGAAAAAGTTTCCCGGAATTTTCACT
Organism: Candidatus Bathyarchaeota archaeon; assembly: GCA_018396435.1. GTDB lineage: Archaea > Thermoproteota > Bathyarchaeia > Bathyarchaeales > DTEX01 > DTEX01. Next base: position 5,238 of record JAGTRG010000030.1, on the reverse strand, counting down.
TATGAGAGACTTATGCTTGCCCACCTCTCAAGAAGCCCAAACGACTTTCTAGGAGCCTTAAACAAGCTTCCACTAAATCTTCGTAAACTTCTTGTTCAAGCATATCAATCCTTTCTATTTAACAAAATTTTAAGTGAAAGAATTAAGCGCGGGATTACTCTTAAGGAGGCGCATGTAGGCGACTATGTTTTAGAACTTAATGGCTTAGGACTGCCTATGAAGAACTTCATCAAAGTTGAGTTAAGCAACATCTCGCTGATTAACGAGGAGATTAAAGATGGGAAAATGGTTATAGCGATACCGCTGATTGGACTTAAGCAGCATCTATCAGGCGGATTGCAAGGCGAAATTGAAAGGGAGATTCTAGAAAGGGAGGGAATAAAGCAAGAGAACTTTAGAAACGCCCATATGATTAAGGTTGACATATTAGGCGGCTTAAGGGCGGCGCTGGCAAGAATAATGGATTTTAGATTCGAAGTTTCTGAAGATAAAATTGAGCCTTTGAAAAGCTCAGTTAAATTCCGCTTCACACTGCATAAAGGTGGGTATGCAACAATACTTCTGAGGGAATTCATGAAGCCCTCAACAGACCGGCAACTGATAAAAAGCGGTTTTTAAAATTGTCAGATCAACGAGTGATTCATTAACTAAAAATTTATTAGTAATCATGTGAAAATTTAAGTTGATCCTAATGGTTGATGAGGATAAACGGGCTTGGGTTCAAGGCGCTCTTTTCATCATACTTGGCCTTTTATGGCTTACGAGAGGATTATTTGAAAAGAGCATCCTTGGAATAGTTTTTGGCGTATCCTTCATATTTGCGTCAATAAGTCTAGTTTTAACACTTTATGTTAGAAGAGATTCAAAAAGTAAAAGGTTTATAGAAATTATTTCCGGAGCCGCCGCCCTCGGAGCCGTCATTTATGGATATGCGGTGAGCGGCGATTTAATCCTCATGATTCTTACAATTTTGATTTTGGCGCTTTTCACTTTAGCCTTCGTGCTCTCATATGTCCTGCCTAAGGTTTCATCAAAAATATCTTAGAAGACTAAAAAGAGCGCCCGTTATTTGCTATGCCGATTCTATCCGCCCATCTCTAATCGTGTAGATTTTTGTGCATTGTTCAACAACAAGCGGATCATGAGTCACTATAATGAATGTCTGATCGTTCCTCCTATTTAGATCCCTAACAATTTTCATAAATGCCATAGCCGACTTAGAGTCCAGATCTCCTGTTGGCTCGTCAGCCAAAACTATGGAGGGGTTGTTTGCTAGGGCTCTGGCTATGGCTACACGCTGCTGCTCGCCGCCGCTCAGTTCATCGGGCTTATGGTCAGCTCTATTCTCTAAGCCAACCATCCTTAGGAGGTTAAGCGCTCTCTCCCTTCTCTCATCTTTAGGCGCCCCCATCAATGCTAACGGTATCTCAACGTTCTCCAGAGCCGTCAATATCGGTATAAGATTGTAAAATTGGAAGACGAAGCCTACTTTTTTAAGTCTATAATCAGCCAGGTCTTTCTCGTTAAGTGATGTTATATCTACACCGTCAACGAAGATTTTACCCAGAGTTGGCTTGTCCAATCCACCTATAATGTTCAGAAGAGTTGTCTTGCCCGACCCTGATGGACCCATAATGCCAACTATCTCACCTGAAGAGACTTGGAGGTTAACGTTATTCAGAGCTGGGACATTAACCTTTCCGCGCCTATAAACCTTACTCAAATCAATAGCCCTAACAATCAACTTAGACATGCCGAAGCGCCTCCACGGGCTTCATCCTTGAAGCACGCCAGGCTGGATAAAGCCCGGCTAGGATGCCGACTAATGCCCCTAGAGAGAAGCATATCGCGATGTTCAGGGGCGTTATTGCTGGTGTTGCAAACATGATTGTTGATGCCGCTCTACCGCCCAATCCCGGGTTAACCGCGCTTGAGAACGGATTTCTCATCCCGAATGGTGAAGCCCCAGCCGCGAATAGCCCAGATGTTAACATTGGAAAAACGTATGCAAGTATGCTTCCAACAGCCACGCCGACGCCGCCACCTATTAATCCAATCAGCAGAGACTCCACAAGGAAAATCTTCATTATATCATGGTTCTTTGCGCCTATAGCCTTTAAGACGCCGATCTCACGGGTCCTCTCAGTTATGGACATGATCATCGTGTTAATAACACCGAAGCTACCAGCGAACAAAGCTACCAGACCGATCGTGGCAAAGAACATTGTTAAAGTGTTCAGCATCTGGCTTGCTTGCTGAATAGTGGCTGTAGGCGTTGTAACCCTAACGTCCGGCACGGTTGACGAGATTAGGGATGCGACGTCGCTGACTATGGAGGGGTCCTCGCATTTTACGAGTATCTGCGTCAAAAGCCCATGTTCGCCAGTAATATTTTGCGCATCGGCCAATGTAACGTAGCCCGCATACTCCTGGAAGATCATTCCAGTCTCAAATACGCCGACCACCGTAAATATTCGCCCTTCTTCTTCCTGACCTGCGCTGAGACTAACTGTTTGTCCCAATGTCAGATTTAGGAAATCCATCAGCGCCTTTCCCATAACGATCTCTCCATCGCCGTTTTCCGAGAGGAACCTTCCCTCAACAATATTTAGCCCGCCAGTAACAATCTCGTATGATGCTGGCTCAACGCCATACACTGTAACCCTCCTGCCATTAATGGATCCGCTTAATGAAAATTGAGGGGAGACAGCGTATACCCCTGGAATCCCGCTTATGGTCTCCGCTATCGAAGCATCTAACGTGCTGGGGCTTGGAAGGGCGCCGAAGAAACCTCCACCGCCCATTCTATCCCTAAATGAGGTGGAGTTGGAAACGGTTATGTCGGCTCCCCCTAAAGCTCGAGCCAAACTCCTCGCCTGGGTCTCCATGCCGGAAACCAGAGATAACAGGATGAACATCATGCTTATTCCGACAACTATGCCCGACGCTGTTAGGGCGGTTCTCAACCTCCGCCTTTTCAAGTTCCTAACCGCCAAGCTCCAGGAAAACATTTTCAGCCTACCTCCAACAATCAGAAAAAGGGAAGAAGTGGTTTACGTTGATGTGCTTTTATCGATTACAGTTATGTTCACTATGGTTATTTTCGTAACTTTTTCAGCCTTTAAGTCTATTTCCACAAAGGCTCTGCTGCCTTCGCCTTTAGTTAGCATTAGCATGACTCTATCAGATTCCATGGTGATCTGCCCATTCTCTTGAACTGTGAACTTCATGTGAGTTACTTTAATGTCGCTTACGTCATAGCCCTCATCGAGAAATTTCTGAACATCCGTGTCGCTGCTCACTATCTCCAAAACCTTCTTCCTAAATCCCTCACTTAACTCTATCTCAAACCCCCTACAATATTTATTTCCCAGAGCCCATCTCCACCCGCGCCTGAAAGTCCATGTGAAATTCTGCGCATCGCTGATGCGCGGTGGCTCCGCTGAAAAAGGCATAGATCCACGCTCAACCCACCGGGTTATCCTCGTATAACCGCCATACCATGCTAAAACACTGTACGCTGAGATGATTACAGCGCTTAATGCAGCTAAGCCTAAAACCGCCAGCAGCATCGTCCTCCTCAATCTGCTTCACCACCGAAGACTGAAATGGGCTGGCATATAAAAGGGTTTTTCAGAATTAAATCAAAATTAATTCCTAGTGAGGAACCAGAATAATTAAGCGTTCAGCCTAATTCTTGCCTATTTGAGGCTGAGGTATAGTAGAACTAGGAGGGCGATTAATGCGAACACATCCGGCAGCATGGCGAAGGGGCCGAGTCCAAACGCCCTATATCCGAAAATTGTTTGCAGAATTGGGTTTGAAGAAACAGTGTATAATAGAAGTATAAGCGAGAATATTATCAGCCCAATTGTAAAGTTGGTTTTTGTTTTACGGTATATATTCATATATATGAACAGCAGTATTAGCACAATCGCAATGTTAACTGTGGAGATAACCGTCTTAACAATGTAGAATAATTCCAAATCCAGCATGGGCGGTGGGGGAACCATACCCCACTCGCTAAATCTTGACCACAAAACCCTCCTAAGATCGCTTAAGCCGATTTCACCTCTATGATATTTCTCTATTAGCTGCTCAATCTCAACCATCTGAACTTCCGTAAGACCCCAACGTCTCCTCATGATTTGACGCTCTAATGGAACGCCGGTCACATACATGCTCCATAAAGTTGCGAGGATCGCTACCGCTAATAAAACCAGAATTATAAGCGCTATTCTCCTATCACTATCCATCTTATTAATCAATTTCCCTACCCCTTTTTCTCTTTTTCTCCAAATTTCTTCCAAATCTCCTCAAACAATGCGTAGTTCTCCTCCATTATGGGAGATAGAAAATAGGTGACACCATACTTGTCCCCGGCAGAGACTATCATTTTGTTTTTCTCAAGGATTTCAAGATGATGCCTTATGGTCCTATAGTCCACGCCGAGAATATTCGCGAGTTGATTTGCATTTCTAGGAGCCTCCTTCAGAGCCGCAATTATTCGGGCTCTCATGGCGCCTCCCCTAGTCCCAGCAATAAGCCAACCGAGCACATATTTTAACTCGCGGGCGCTGTAAATCATTATTTTCAGCTCCGAGACACTAAGCCTTTAAATGCGCTCACAGATGCCTCGTGATTCTGAGCATCTATTTCCTTCGCATTATATAATTTTGATTTAATTCTGAAAAACCTTTATAGGCTTTGGAATTCTCCTCCAAATTGAGGAGAGGGAAATCTAAAATCAACATAAATCGAGGTGAGGGATTATGGATCACCAGCGGAAAAGGATGAGCATCGGCGAGTCAACCGTTCTCCTCGCCATAGTTGTATTAAGCCTATTTTTCGCCGTAATTCTAGGCTACTCAGTTGGCTACATGTCGGCTTCGAGAAGAATCAATGATCTGGAAAGCTTGAAGGATGATCTTTCGTGTGTGAGCGCGTGTTTGTGATCACTGAGCGCTTCAACTCAAAATGCTACGCTTTTCGTTCTAGAGAGAAACATTTCGCTTACGGAACTCTATGAGCGGGTTAAAAACTCCATTGTTGTAGTGAGGGGATTGATATTGCGTTACGACATATTTGGGCGGCCCTATTATGTAGGGCAGGTTCAGGGCTCCGGTTTCGTTTACAACTTTACCGGTCGAATGGTGATAATTACAAACTACCATGTGGTTAGCACCGCGGTAAATATTACTGTAACCTTCGCTAATGGAAATGGATATGCAGCGTCTA
>JAGTRG010000003.1:17489-55325 GCA_018396435.1 Candidatus Bathyarchaeota archaeon | reverse complement strand
CCCTTTAATGGTCCATCAGCCGCCTTCTTGAAAGCTTCGTTCACCTCTTCTCTAGTTACGTCTCTTGCTAAAGTAGCTGTTAAATCGCATATTGAAACGTTTGGAACTGGAACTCTAAGGGCTATACCATCAATTTTTCCCTTCAATTCTGGGTAAACCATCGTTGACGCTCTAGCGGCTCCAGTCGTTGTCGGTATTATATTTGTAGCTGCAGCCCTAGCCCTACGCAGATCCCTATGCACCAGATCCAATACTCTTTGATCGTTTGTATAAGCGTGCGCAGTTGTCATCAAAGCCGCTTTAATCCCAAAATTTTCATGGAGCACTTTAACCATGGGTATTACGCAGTTTGTTGTGCACGATGCATTCGAGATTACATTATGCTTTTCATGGTCATATTGGTCATGGTTTACGCCGATGACCACAGTTATATCTGGGTTTGTAGCCGGAGCTGAAATTAAAACTTTTTTGGCTCCAGCCTGTAAATGTTTTGATGCGCTATCCCTATCTGTGAAAAGCCCTGTAGATTCCACGGCCAAGTATACATCAAGGTCTTTCCATGGAAGCAGCGCCGGATCCCTTTGCGATAAAACCTTTATTTCTTTACCATTAACTATGATGCCGTCACTTTTCGCCTCTATCTCAGCATCAAATCTTCCATGCACTGAATCATATTTCAGTAGATGCGCCAGGGTCTTCGAGTCAGCTAGGTCGTTTACGGCTACAAAATTAATATCCGATTTCCTTTCAATGGCTGCCCTAAACAGCAATCTGCCAATTCTTCCAAAACCATTAATTGCAACACGCACAGTCATTTCAAATCACCCTTAACAATATCTCTAAACCTCGATTTATTTATTAATTTTTCTTAATTCACATGTTTTAAATCAAATATGCTGAACATCAAAACCTTGATCCTGCAAGAGATTTGATATGAAACGTCTATGGCAATACTTGACATTTCTTTCCTTACACATTATTGCAACAACTTCTTTATCGATCAGTCCAAGGAGGATATTGAATCCATCCTTAAATTTCGGTGTTTTCATGTATTGCTCATAACCTCCCTTCACAAAGCCGCCTAAGCTCTCACCTAAGAAGATATACTTTATTCCACTACCAACAAGTATGGTGTTCAATTTTTCTTTCTCAAAGGCCGGATCCTTACTTTTTGGGAAGCGTCTCACATCTACAACAGTGGTAACATGATGATCCTTCATGATCCTAATGAAATTAGAAATTTCTCTCCCCGCATATCCAATCGTATAAACCATCTTCATATTTATCAGCCGCTAGGATGCTTTAATTAAATGAAGCGAAGGATTTATCTTTTCTATATTTGTAAATTCATTTCGATTGGAGGAGAAAACTTGAAAATAGTTGGAGGACCAAGCTCCCTAAATCTAGCGTGCAAAATAAGCGAGGTTCTAAACGTTCCGCTCATTAAAGTTAGAACAAAACGTTTTCCAGACGGCGAATTCTACTTTAAGTTTGAAGAAAACATATCAGGAGAAAATGTATTAATTGTGCAGAGTCTCTATCCGCCTCAAGATATGCGCGCCATGGAACTATTTTTAATCCTTCATACGGCAAGAGACCTAGGAGCAGACACAATTAAGGTTTTTGTTCCATATCTAGCCTATAGCCGTCAAGATGAGCGGTTCCTAGACGGTGAATGCTTAAGCGCGAGCATGATGGCCGAAATCATCGAGGAACTAGGTGCAGATGCTCTATATACAGTCGACGTTCATAACGAGAATGTATTAAAAATGTATAAGATCCCAGTATACAATCTCACGGCTTCCGGAGAATTAGCGAGATATTTTGCCAGAAAAGACTTAGAAAACCCTTTCATAATAGCGCCTGATGATGAAGACTTAGCCATAAGAAGGGCTAAGCATGCCGCCGAGGTGCTTAAAACTGAATATGACGCCTTAGAGAAAAGAAGAGATCGTTATACTGGCGAGATAGTTACATATAAAAAGGATCTGAGAGTTAGAGAAAGAGATGCGATAATAATAGATGATATAATAAGCACAGGTAAAACCGTAGCTAATGCCGCGAGAATCCTTAAAGAACAAGGCGCAAGGAGAATCCTTGTAGGTGTATCCCATGCGCTACTTATAGGAGACTCAGTAAGGATCATGATGGAAAATGGTGTAGAGGAAATCGTAGGAACCGATAGTGTTATTAACGAATACGCAAAAGTTTCAGTTGCTCCAGTACTTGCGAGGGCATTAAGAGGAGAAGTAGAACAAGCATAGTGTACCTTCGTCTTTTATTAGACTCTGTTTCTGGATCCATTCATAAACCTTGATAAGTTTGATTGCTTTATGCCTTTGCCGCTTTCAAAGAGAGAGTTTATTTCCTCCTCTATTAAAATTAGGCGCTGGGCGTAGTATTCTGACATACCATACTTCTTGACGAGATGCCATGCGCTCTCTAGATATTTTTCAATCCCACCCCTATGAACAGTTAACGCTAGTTCGCCTCCACATTCTGGGCATGATCCTTTGAGTGGAATCCGCCTGAAACGCTTATTGCATCTCTTACATCTGAAGCTTTGGGTTGCAAAGGCTCTTAAATTACCTGAAATATCGCGGATAAAATGCGTATTCAAAACTATCTCCGCAACATCTCTAGCATCAACAGCTTTAATTTTCTCAGCTAAACCTAATTGGGCATTAAGTTTATCCGTCATGCGCCTTAAAGTTTTATATATACTCTCACGGTTCCCAGCCTCAATGCTTGATGTGGGTACTGTGAAACCGAATCCCTGAAACCGGGCTTCAGTATTAAACCTATTTTTAACAATGTCAATTAAGTCCATTGAATCCCTCGCTGAATCCCCCTTAAAGGTTTCTTCGTAAAAAGCGAGGGGATATCTGTTTGCAACATCAATTTCATGCGCTTGTCTCTGAACCTCCTCGGGTATAATCGTATGAATAATAAAGAGTGGAGAATCCATTATCCCGCCTATTTGATCTGGAAGATATTCTCTTGAGAAATTTAGGAATGCATCAAGGGCAAGCATTATGCTATCTTCATCTCCATCACAGTCTCTGCGCTTAGCTGAATGCCAGAATGGATGAGCAAAGCAAACATCGAGTTTTGTAAACCCTACTATTCTACCTAAAACTCCAACGCATGTATGCGGTGCCAAGCCTATTATAAGTGTTCCAACCAAATCCTGCGGTTGACTAATGTTATAGAATGGTGGAAGCCCGTAGAATTTCTGGAGAATCTCATCTACGAAATTAGCTGCGGAAATTAAATACTCAATGCTCTTCCATGGAATTATGACATCTTGAATCTTTAACTCGCATATTTGCTCCGGATCGGTAAGTTGATTGCCTAAGTAGTCCTGCGTGTAACCTAGATCTATGAGTTTTTCCATGGGAACCCCTATTTCAGAAGGCTTGAAGTGGGTTAAAGGCGCATTAGTTGCATCGAAGCGTATTGTGCCGTCTTTATAAACCGAGAGACCGTATTTGGCTCTCAGAACCCCCTTTTCAATTGGTTCAGGTGTTCGCGTTTTATTCGTTAAGCCCTTAACTCCCTTAATATGCGATGGTGTAAATCCCATTTTTTTGCATGCTTCATCGATCAGGTTCTTTATAGAGATTGTTTGAGCGCAGAATCTTTTAGCCTCCACTTTACATACTGGACAATCTTCCCTGTCGAGATCCCTGCCACATCTTGGACAAATAAACCTGGGAACCGTTTCCGAACCGCATGTTGGACAGATCTTCTTAAATGTTATTATTCGGCATCTCGGACAGAACTGACTAACAATATCAACCCTAATGCTCCCTTTCTTATAGGCCTTCATGAGATCCCTTTGAGCCCCACCGCTTAATCCTACTGGAAAGAGAACTTGAACTGGGGGCTTCATCTCACGTTTTCTAGCCTTCTCCGGTCGACCAACTCTAGCACCTATAAATGATGGCGCCTTATCTCTAATGACTACGCCGCTAAGCCTAGACAGATTCTCTAATACTGGAAGATCAGTAAGCACGTCCTTACTTGCATCACTTATTCCTAAAGTGAAAGCGAGCGCGTTCGCATCAAAATCCTCAATAAGTATTTTATCATCAATTATTTTATGTGGAACACAAATTTCTTCCAGAATGCTCTTAACTTCCTCATTAAATAAGCCTATTATTTTTGTAATCGTTTCCCCTTCAACAATAAGGTCCGAAAACAGTAGCCATGACCTAACTTTTTGAAGATCTTCGCTTGATATGTTAGACCAAAAATAAATATAAGATGGGTGAAGGGGAATGCCAAGTGACCTACTCAGCGAAATAGCCTCATGAACGTTAGGTTTATTATTAAATGGATCATCTAGGTAAGATTTCAGAAACTGAAACGGAATCCTAGCTCTTAAGGCAGCTTCCTCAATGCTTCCATCGAATTTTTCCACGATTGCGCTTTTAAGTTCTTCACACCAAAATTCTTCATTATATCCAGAGGGCAATAGAACCTTGTTATTATAAAGGAAGTCCCCGAAACTTATGAGCAAATCGCCTAGGAAAAGGATTTTTTCAGTTTCCCTCTTAACGATCTCAATATTCTCATATGAAACCCTAACAACTGATCCATCCTTCAACTTCACAATAGGAGGCTCTATATAGTCCACTGGGAGAACAACGCCTGACTTTCCAGGAGTCTCGATTTTAAGCTGGGTACCACCTGCCAAAAAATTCTGCAAAGTGGTCATAGTTAATGGGTGAACTCCAACTGCGGCTAACCCTGTATTTCTTGATCTCCCATAGCGGAGCCTAAAACCGCCCCTTCTAGATGGAAAGCATAGTATAGGACGCCCAGCTGGAACCTCCTCCATAAACCCGGATGAAGACCTATTTCTTTCTATTTCTTTAATTTCTTTAAGCCACTCCCATCCCTGAATTCCGAGATCTTCCACAACAGCAAGAACCTTCGCAGCCCGTCCCACAATGCCATCATTGACAACTCGAAGTGCTCCACCGCGCACGCGGTTCGTTTCAATACGTGGAAGGTTACGATATGATGAAACTTCAACTGGATCGGATGGTGTGCCAGTAATTTCAATTGGAAGATTTTGCAATGCGAGTCTCAGCTGCTCATCTGAAACGCTATATTGAAAGCGGCCGACTTCGCGCTCATAAAGCCTCAGCTCCTCAATAAATCTTTCTATTTCCTCTTTAGCTGGTTTATACCGCTCCAATTTAAGTAATTGGCGAACAAAATCAGCGATAACTGGTGTTAGAGCGGTTTCTGTGCCGCCTGCTGAACGTATCGGCCCGGCTAGGTATATGGCTAGATACTTTGATCCATCTATATTAGTCCTTATTGCAACTTTCGCTATACCTTCAGAGTAAACTGCTGCGGTGACGCCCTCAGTAAGTATTGCTAAAGCAGTCCTAATTGCTTGGTCAGCTGCTCTCTCTTCACTTAAATGTCCAAATCTTCCTTGGATTATCTCCTCAGCTATCTTAAAGGCGACCATTTCCCTAGGTATGGTCTTACTTAATTCCCTTATTCTCTCAGCAATTCCATGTAATCCGATAAAGCCCTCAACGAGACTAGCTAAGTCATCCGCTATTTCAATCTCCGGATAATGCTTTGGATCAAGCCCCTTTGCTCTAGCTTCCCTTGCAATATTATAAATTTTTTCAAGGGAATGAACTAAATTAGAGAAGTATTCCCGGTACTCTTCGCTTATATTAGATATTTCCATAGTAATCGCGCTATTCGATGTGAATTCGACATAGTATTACAGCGTTCCACTTCTCTATTGGACGCCCCATAACTTTCTCGTAGGTTTTTCTAGCTATTTCCTTTCTTCTTTCAACGCACACTCTACATTTGTTATGTCTCATATCAGAGGGGCCTTCACACTGCCCACAGTTTAGCAATAGAGATTCTCCTAAACCTCTTAGGGTTGTCCAGGCATACTCTCGTTCATCATATTCGGGCTCGAAATCTGGCCATATATCGTATATATCATCTCTTCCCAATATTTTCTTAAGGGATTCAAAATATTGCTCAAATGCTGTCAAGATAAATTCAACTCCTTAATCTTACTTTTTGCTCCCTCTTTTACACCATTAATTATTTCCATAAGTTTACTTTTAACTTCTTCCTTTTTACCCATTTCAGTTACTGTGCCAGTAACCACTATATCAGCCCCGGCACTCACTATTTGTTTAGCTTGCTCCCCGGTTTTTATGCCCCCACCTACAATAAGTGGCATATTTATAGCGTTCTTAACAATCTTAATCATTTCTGAGGGAACTGGATATTTTGCGCCTGATCCAGCTTCTAAATAAATAAATCTCATTCCGAGAAATTGAGCGGCCAATGCATGAGCACCTGCCAGCTCAGGCTTGTCGTAGGGTATTGGAAATGCCTTTCCGATAATGCCCGCAGATCCACCTTCACCAACTATTATATATCCTAGTGGTATCGCCTCTAAACCAAACTTTTTAATTAATGGCGCCGCTAGCACTTGCGCGCCAATTATAAAATATGGGTCGGCTGAATTGAGAAGAGACATAAACCATATTGCGTCAGCATATTTACTTATACCAGTTACATTATTTGGGAATAATATTATAGGAATGCTCGCAGATTCTTTAATTGTTCTTACCATGTTGTCAAGAGCATTCGGTGACACAAAAGTTGTGCCGCCGATCATTATAGCTGAAGACCCTAATGATTCACTTTCAGATGATATGAAGGCAGCGAACTCATCAGACATCTTTTCTGGATCAATAAGTGTTATATGAATCGCTCTTTCATTAAGAATTTTCTTCAAAAGATAGCCTTCAACCTTTCCAACCATAAAAGACCCTCTAAAAATTAGGATGCTTTATAAAATTCATCTATAAATTGGCAGTAGGCGTCTACTTCCTTAAAAAATGGTTTCACCTTTATCTCCCTGGAGTAACCGCAATTGATATTGCCACATTTGATTACAGCTTTCTTTTCACCAACATCTTCCTCAAAAAATTCAACTCTTATAGATTCTTGACTGCATTTTGGACATAGGAAAACCTTAGGTAGCTTCTTCTTCGGTATACGAACTACTTTTCTACGTCTTCTTCCCATCTTGAACCCAGCATAAATTTTTATTGTGGATAATACACTTAAATATTTAGGTATATCAAAGACTGAAGATTTGTGATTTTGAATCACGTAGCTTAATCACAACAATATCACATTTGCCTCACAGTAATGGTTAAATTAGGAATGGAAGAAAATCTTTAGCAAATGTTGCCGTATACAATTTTGTATTCAAATAGGAGGTTTAAAGAGTTGAGCGGTTTAGAAATAAAAGATGGAATTCAGAAGTGGTTAATTAGCCTAAATAAGGATCCGCTCTTCAAAATACTGCTTAAAAACAGCAATTTAACAAAAGTGCAGGCGGAAACTCTTTTAATAGATATTTTAGCCGAAAAAATAAGTGATAAGAAAATAGTTTATGAGAATAAGGCGAAGTTAAGATTAATAAAATCTGGTGTAAGTCGCGGCTCTTTTAATAGAACATTAGCACAGGCAAGAAGAAATGTTATCAGATCGATTTACACAGTTATACTTTTAGGATATTTGGGCATTTTTGATGATCCACGTCTAAATCCTTACATAGAAATTTCAAACCGGATTCGCATATACAGCGAAAAATATCGAAGTCTCTGGGAGAATGGAAAAATTAGCGAGGATCAGATAAAAATAATAAAAACTCTTCAAGACGAAATAGAAAAAGGATTACTAAATCTATCTAAGCCCAGATCTATGTCTGGCAAACTGTGATATCATAATCACGTGACTTGTGACATCACGATATTAAATAGAACCTGAAATAACATTTTAAAGCCTTCAATAAACGAAAAAAGAAAAATATATTTAAATGTTCCAACGTGATATTATGTGATAAAGATGTGATCCATATGGATCACGTTACATGTGATGTCACAAAAGTGGTGCCAAGATGGATTACATAATTTTAATCATGTATGCTATTTTATTCAGCGTTACTTCTTTTACTTTATTATTTTCCTTAAGAAGAATAAAGGAAGAAACTACCAAGCATCGAGAAGCAAAGATCTTGCTTGATGATGTAATATATAGTTTCAGTAAGGATTTAAAGAAGCAGGAAGAATTAATTCAGGAGATCATCAAAAATTATGAGGGAAAATCTGTCGAAAATGTTAGGAGAATTGAGGAAATAAATGCAATGATGAGCAATCTTAAGAGCATGCTTGAGGACCTTTTTAATTGGAGGGAACGCTTCTTCAATGATTATGAAGTTTTAAAGAGAAAAGTCGATGAGATATCTATTAGATATGATGAAATCTTAAGAAGGATCAATGAAATTGAGAAACTTAATGAACAAAAAATAAGAAAAATTGAAGAATTACCCGAGATAAAACCATCTTCCGCCTTTGCTGTAGGAGAGAACGAAACTTTAGTGTCGCTAACTGAAACCGAATTAAAAGTGTTAGAACTTCTAGCTGTGGAGGGTGAAAAAACTGTTCCTGAGATAAAAGATAGAATTAAATTAACAAGAGAACATACTGCACGCTTAATGAAAAACTTATATGCACGAGGTTATGTTGAAAGAAGAACTGAAAAAATCCCCTATGTTTACTGCTTAAATAAAAATGTAGAAAATTTCTTGAAAAGAAAAGAAAAAGTTTAATCTTTCTCCTAAAAAGGCTTCACAATCTCTTTAAGTTCTTTTGATATAAGCCTAAAAACTACGCGATTAGCATTTTTTGTCTTCATTAATATTCCTTTATCGGCAAGCCTAGAAAGATAAGTTGAAACAGCACTAAGGCTTATTGGTTCACCAATTTCTTTTTCATAAACTTTTTGAATTTCTTTTGCTGTAAACCAAACTATGGGAAAGTTCTTTTTAATGAGGAGAATAACCCGTTCGATTTTTGAGATATCTTTTGGATATTCAACGGGTTCCGCTAAGGGTATGCCACCGAGCAATTCCATCATATCAAAAATTTTAAGGGCCTTTTCCCTAGTCACCCTGCCCTCAAAGCTAATAACGTATCGATTCCCAGACTCATCGTAAACTTCAACTTTCATCTTTCTTACTGGCAACGATATATTCACCTAATCAAACAATTAACATTTATTATTTCACAAGTTATAAAATATTCGGTGAAATGACATTTTAAGAAAACAAAAAATTGAAGTTATTTTCGGGAAATAGAATTAGTTTATAAATTTTTTGTTTAACTATATTAACATCTTAAATCTTTTTTAAGAATAAGAAAGATAAATTTCCGTTTTCTTTTTCCAATAGAAATAGAGGGGTTCGTCTTTCACAAAAAAGAGGAATGAATAGATAATATTAATGGAAAAAATTCAAAATTATCATGTAATATTTTAATATTTTATTGGCCATTAACAAAATATTAACAGTCTGTGAAAGATCTCGGTTTTAACTAGAGCACTAATTATTTTTAAGATGATGCTCCCACCCCTTATTTTCTAGTGGAGTTCAAAATTTTAATTGAAAAAAGAATTTGTTAGTAAGAAAATTTCTAAAACTCTTCTATTTTATGAATTTTTTCCATATACTTTTTTGAAGTTTTGTATAAAAGATTGTATAATCTCTATTAAATAATATATATTTTAAAACCATATGGGAGGCTATTCCTGTTAAATATAATAATTTTTCATATTAAAGGCTATTCCAATAGAAATGGAGGGGTGGGAGTCTTTTTTCTTTTTAATGCTTTACGTTATTTATCTATTTTTTTGTATGAGAGTTCTTAATTGTAAATGATATTAACTAACGTCTACCGACTTACATATCAGAGAGGTTCAATGGATGAAAAGCCAGGATCATATCCTCGATGAGGTTTTCAATCATTTCCTTAAAGGATCTAAAATTTTTAGAAATAGAGAAGTATTAAGGCATGATTACGTACCTGATAATCTACCACATAGAAAAGAGCAGATCCTTCATTTAGGTGAGATAACTGCTCCTGCCTTAAGCGGTTCACCATGCTCTAATGTCTTAATATATGGAAAAACTGGCACGGGAAAAACAGCCGTTGTCAAATTTGTATTAAATAAACTCACTCAAAAGGCTAAAGAACTAGGCTCTACTGTGAATGTTTGCTTTGTAAATTGCCGATTGGCTGGAACCGAATATAGGGTTCTTGCAACTTTATGTACAAACATAAACATAAAAGTTCCCTTCACAGGTTTAGCTGTTGGTGAAATCTTTGATAGGTTCAAAGAAAATCTGGAATCACAAGGCATAATATTTATTGTTGCATTGGATGAGATTGATGCGCTAGTCAAGGTTCGCGGTGATTCTCTTCTCTATGAACTTACAAGAATAAATGAGAATCTTCAAAGAAGTAAGGTTTCGATTATAGGCATATCAAATGATTTAAAATTTAAAGAGTCTCTTGATCCGCGAGTTCTAAGTACGCTGAGTGAAGAGGAAATAGTTTTTAAACCCTATACTGCTGATGAGCTTCTTGATATACTTATGGAGAGGGCGAAAATAGCGTTTTATAACGATGTTTTAACGGAAGGCGCTGTTAAACTCTGTGCAGCTTTGGCAGCTGCTGAACATGGTGATGCTAGAAGGGCCCTAGATCTCTTAAGAGTTGCTGGTGAGATTGCAGAACGAAGAGGTGAGAAGAAAATAACTGAAACTCATGTGCGAGAGGCTCAGGAAAGAATTGAACATGATCAAGTGTATGAGGCCATAAAAAGCTTACCAACGCACTCAAAAATTATTCTTTTGACCGCGTATTTTCTCAGTAAGTTCAATACTGACCGTTCTATGACAGGAGAAATATACAATCTTTATTCAGAAATCTGTGAGCAACTAGGTGTAAGCCCATTAACCCAAAGAAGAGTAAGTGGACTAATAAATGAATTAGACATCCTAGGTCTTCTAAACTCGCGCGTGATAAGTCTTGGTCGTTATGGAAGAACGAAAAAAATAGGCTTAGGGGTTCCTCGAAAAGTTATTGTTGAGGTTCTATCCGAAGATGAAAGGTTCAAAACAATATTTAATTATAAGCCCAAATATTTGATGTCTCTTCCAGAATAGCTTCCTCTAGAACGATGAAACAAAATTTATCGGCATGACCCGTAGGGTTTGAAGGTCCAATATGGGAACTATGCCCGGGTTTGGTATATGTCCCATTTCCTTTTGATATTCAGTCTGCCATTGCCATGCACCTGAATTTACTACGAGCACGCCGCGATAGCTACTGTATTTCATCATATGTACATGCCCGGCGTGAAATATATCCGGCACATTCTCTATAACTAAGTAGTCGGTTTTCTCTGATGCTATTAATGTTCTCATTCCATATATTGGAGCGAGATGTCTACACTGCAATAAAATTTTCATCGCTTCATCCGGATCATGGAAAGACATGTTTGGAACAACGGATATTACATCATCTAAGCTTCTTCCATGAGTTAGGAGAAGAGTTACTCCATGCAGACTTATAACTGATGGATCCCCCAAAAGATGCGCTCTCCCAGCATCATAGAGCGGTTCAGCATATTCTTTTGATATAGCAGGCTGAGGAAGAGCTCTTCTACTTGCATCATGATTTCCAGGTATTATAATTATTTCAATATGTTCCGGTATTTCCCCGAGTATTTCTGTTGCTAGCCGATATTGTTCATAAAGATCCTTTATCTCAAGTTCCTCAAACTGCTGAGGATATACTCCTACGCCATCAACAAGATCGCCTGCAATTATAAGATATTTAACTCGGTTTGCTAAATCCCTGAGATTGCTACTACCTATATTTCCATTTAGCCACATCACGAAATGTCTAAACTCTTTTTCCATGAACATTTTGCTTCCTACATGTAGGTCTGAAATTAAAACTGCACAGACTGGAACTGAGGCTATATTAGGCTTCTTTAATGGTATATCTGGCAATATTAGATCGTCTGCTATGAATAAATTTTTTCTCCTTCGTATTGCACTTATGCAAACAACTTGATCCAGAATGAGTCTCTGAGCCTTTAAATATAAACTATGATTTTCTGAAAGCACAAATACCGTTGCATGAGTCTCTAAATCCTCAACCTTTAAGAAAATTCCACGTTTAGTCTCACGCTTATCAGTTATCATGCAAATAAATTTTACTTTAGAATTTTCTGGAGCCTCAAGAGCATCTAATAAGTTATATGCGTCTCTAGCATCCATCCTATTTCTTATTATCTTACTTATTTTCCTAAAACGATCTCTAAAATGTTCTATACAATCCTCAAGTGATCCAGATGCACCAATCTTATCAGTTGGATCACTTATTACCTTAAAGTCGGATTCAATATCTTTTGCATAGGGATGATAACCAGTTTTTCCAGTTACAACTTGTGAACCTACCTTAAGTAGCCCTGACTTTCGGGCTTTTTCCTCAAACAACCTGCGAGTTATAAAAAGGGGTTTCTCAGGTAAAGCATTTATCTCTTCAATAATACTTTTGATTAGGGACTTTAAATCTGTAATACCGGAAATTTCCCTTAAAAATTCAAAGGAGTCTTTATCAATCTGGTATCCAGCTTCAAATACAAGGGAAAGTACATTTCGTATGTTTCTCTCATCGCTTGACATGCTTTCCTCAACCTAGTCTAGAAGCTGTTGCTGAAGAGTTTTCATATAATAAAAATTAATATGGCAGTGATATAGCCTTTCCTAATATGTAAATATATCATGCTATCCAACACAGCCTCAACTTATATTTAATTCAAAAACAATATTAAGCATCTTTTGAACATGCTGAAATTAATACGCTTTATTTATCACAATCGCCAATATTTTAATGAAAATACTGCGAGGCAGAATTATGGAGCTTCGAAGGATTCAAATGACAAGGGGCGGAACCTTCTTTGTGACGCTACCTAAAGAATGGGCCTTAAGTCATGGTATAAATCGGGGGTCAATTGTTGCAAGTTTAGTAACATCCGACGGAAAACTTGTTATTGATCCAAAATATAATATTGAACCGGCTCCGCGGATCATAAATATTAAACCTGGACTTTACCTCAGCCGTGAGATTATAAGCAAATATCTTCTAGGCTATGATATTATAAGTATTGAAGCCAAAGATCGAATTACTCCCGAGCAAAGGGAAATTATTAAGCAAACAACTTCCCGTCTTATAGGTCTAGAGATAATTGAAGAAGATTATAGTAAAATAGTTATGCAGTGTTTACTTGAGCCCTCGGTTTTATCACCTGATAAGATTTTACGCCGTGAACACTTGATTACCTCAGGCATGTGTAAGGATGCGATAATAGCGTTGTTAGAGAGAGACATGAATTTAGCTAAAAATGTTATTGCTAGAGATAATGAAGTTGATAGATTATACTTTCTATTAGTTAGGATTCTAAGAACAATCATACAGAACCCGAGCTTAAGTCAGAAACTTAATTTGCATCCAATAAGCTGTTTAGATTATAGGTTAACCGCAAGTTTTGTTGAATCCATTGCTGATCAATCATCGCAAATCGCTGAGCATGTTATTAAACTTAAAGATTTAATTTTAGCCGAAGAGGTTTCAAAAGCGCTATATGAGCTCTACAAATCTGTTCATGAGACCTATGAAGATGCTGTTGCTGCATTCATATCGCATAATACTGCCTTAGCGGAATCTGTAAGAGAAAAAGCAAAGGATATTGAGGAACTAGGTCAAAAAACCGAATCTTTAGTCAACATGTTGCCTATTGAAAAAGCCCAAGATTTGGTTGCAATCGTTTTGTTAATGAACCGCATATATGATCATAGCGTGGATATCTCCGACCTGACAACTCCAATAATAACTTAGACATGCACATAAATTCGGCGCGCAGTCATACTTTTAGTGTGTTTAAGATCATATACTTCCCAAAAGCCTTTTTAACACCTTACGGATCTTTCTAATACTCTAGTCTGGAGGAGGTACTATTGAAAAAACAGAACTGGATGCACTTTACAATTTTAGTCTTAATTTGGGGCTTAAATTGGACAATTATGAAGATCGGGTTAAGATTTGTTGATCCATTAAATCTTGTAATGCAAAGGCTCACTTTAGCTTCGATAGTTTTATTACCGGCTTTAATATGGAAAAGGAGACGTCTTCCAAAAGATTGTAATACATGGCTCAAGATGATTTCACTAGCTTTAATTAATGCTGCTGGCATGGCCTTCACAAATATTGGCTTGTTATATGAAACCTCAGGATTAAGCTCTATTTTAACCTATACTCAACCACTATTCGTTTTCTGCTTAGCTATACCATTTTTAGGCGAAAAAATTAATTCAACTAAAGTTTTAGGGGTCATACTTGGCTTCCTAGGAGTAACTATACTTTACACTGGCAAACTCTCTTCTTCTATAAACGCTTCTAATTCAATTTTGCTCCTTATTTTGGGCGCGTTCTTATGGGCTGTTACCGTAGTTTACTACAAGAAACTTTTAAGCCACATTGACCCAGCTATTATAAATATCGTTCAATTTCCTTTAGGCTCTATTTTCCTCTTAATAACTACTTTAATACTTACGGGGCTGAACTTTAGCTCGACTCTAATCTATATTTCCTCGCTATTCTACATGTCAATATTTGGATCCGCTATAGGATTAACAATATGGTTGCTTCTCATAAAAGAGGAGGAAGCAATCATTGTTTCCACTTCAAGTCTCCTCGTCCCAGCTGTAGCGCTCATCTTCGGCTGGTCCTTATTAGGTGAAACCATCGAGTTCTATTCGCTTCTTGGTTTTCTCCTAGTAATGATCGGAGTTTATCTTGTGAATAGACATCATTATGAATTAAAATATGGAAGCTCAACTACTCTACACACATTTTAGTGGCATTAGGCGGTCTAAGATTCCCTTTAGGCTCTAAATGAGTTCCTTTTCACCGATTTTTCTGAAAGTTTTTCCCCTGACTTTTATTGATGGGATCATTTCATCTTCTAGATTCCTGTCAACAGTTTTTCTCTTTAAGGTTTCTCCACATATGCCTCCGGGTAGTAAACGTCTATTCATGCATATTGCATAATTACAGTTCGATGGATTGCAAGGCTCATCAGTCCATCGGCACCAAGGAGTTTTACCGCGGAATATCAAAAAGTTTTTTCCACATTTGAATCTATTGCACTTTGAAAAGCATCTTCTCACTTCAGACAACATCAACACAACCTAATCCGGACAAAAGTCTTACTGACATCATGCGTTGATCCTTAATTTTGGATTTAAAATAGTAAGTTATAAAGTTTTCTAAATGATAAGATAATGCTTTAATATATCATTTAGCGTCTCAAACAACTAGGCAATTAATCTGATCCGCAATATATTAAAGTTACCTCTCACATGGTTATATTTGGGCGTTATCCATGCCAGTTTCTATAATTAGGAAAAGAGATGGCAGAATAGAAACATTTGATCCAAGTAAGATCACAAACGCTATTCATAGGGCTATTTTGGCTATCAAAGGGGAAAATGGCGAATTAGCCGCTAGGCTTTCAGCTCAAGTTGTATCTATAGTTGAGGAAGAATTTAAAGATAGAATACCTAGCGTTGAAGATGTACAAAATATTGTTGAACGAGTTCTAATTAAAAATGGTTATGACACAGTTGCCAAAGCATATATTCTCTATAGGCATAAGCGAGCTGAACTTAGGGAGCAAAAGAAGCTACTTGGCGTGACAGACGACCTGAAACTATCGCTTAATGCAATAAGCGTTCTGGAGCGGAGGTATCTTCAAAAAGACGAGACTGGAAGAGTTATTGAGACACCCTCACAGATGTTCCGAAGGGTTGCTAAGGCAATAGCGGCAGTTGAGACTATATACGATAAAAGCGCAAGCATAGAATCTATTGAGGAAAGATTCTATAGAATTATGGCAAAACTCGAATTCCTCCCGAACAGTCCTACGCTTATGAATGCTGGAACAAGTATTGGGCAGCTTTCAGCATGCTTTGTACTTCCGGTGGGAGACTCAATTGAGGAAATTTTTGATGCATTGAAAAACATGGCTCTTATACATAAGTCTGGCGGCGGGACAGGGTTCTCATTTTCAAATCTTAGACCTCGCGGTGACGTTGTGAAGTCGACGATGGGGGTGGCTAGCGGTCCAGTTTCCTTCATGAAAATCTTTGATGTTGCAACGGATGTGATTAAGCAGGGCGGCAGACGTAGAGGCGCGAATATGGGGGTTCTCCGGGTGGATCACCCAGATGCAATCGAGTTTATAACGGCTAAAGAGAAAGAGGGTGTTTTAACCAATTTTAATATTTCTGTAGGTGTTACTGACGAGTTTATGGAGGCTGTAGAGAAAGATGGTTATTACAGCCTAGTTAATCCGAGGAACGGTAATGTTGTTAAACGCTTGAAGGCTAGAGCCGTCTTTGATTTGATTGCAACTTCAGCCTGGAAAACTGGTGATCCGGGCTTGATATTTCTTGATGAAATTAATCGTAAAAATCCAACTCCTCATGCTGGGATAATTGAGGCTACAAACCCATGCGGTGAAGTTCCACTCTTGCCTTATGAAAGCTGCAATTTAGGCTCCATAAACCTCTCAAGAATGGTTAGAAATGGTGAAATCGATTGGGAGAGACTTAGAGAAACCGTAAGAATAGCCGTTCACTTTTTGGATAATGTCATAGATGCCAATAAGTATCCTATATTACAGATTGAGGAGAGCACTAAGGCGAATAGAAAAATAGGCTTAGGAGTTATGGGCTTTGCCGAGATGCTCATCAAACTTGGCATACCATATGATTCTGAAGAAGCTATTGTAATAGCCGAGAAAGTTATGTCATTTATATCAGGAGAGGCTAGAAAGAGGTCGGTTGAGCTGGGCGAAGAAAGAGGGCCCTTCCCAAACTTTCCAAGCAGCGTTTGGGAAAAAATGGGCTATAAGACTATGCGAAATGCAACGGTAACATCAATCGCCCCAACTGGAACAATAAGTATAATTGCTGGAACATCGAGCGGAATAGAACCCCTATTTGCAGTGGCATTCATTAGAAACGTTATGGGGACTCAGCTTTTTGAAGTCAACCCGCTCTTTGAACAAATGGCAAGGGAGAGAGGGTTCTACAGCATGGATCTTATAGCAAAAATAACTAGGACTGGATCAATTCAAGGGTTAAATGAAGTCCCCCTAGATGTTAAGAGATTATTTGTAACCGCATTGGAGATAGCGCCGGAGTGGCATGTGAGAATGCAAGCAGCATTCCAGAAATACACGGACAATGCTGTTTCCAAAACAGTTAATCTGCCTTATGAAGCGGCAATCGACGATGTCCGAAGAATATTCATGATGGCGTGGAAACTAAAATGCAAAGGCATAACTGTATATCGCTACGGAAGCAAAGCTGAGCAAGTTCTGGTAGTAGGCGGGGTTCAAACATCCGGCGCGAATACTGCAACGCCGTCACCATACCTTCAAGCTCCCTCAGAATTTGCTGGCGAATGTCCAACCGGTGTATGCCCCTACTAGAATTATTAGGCATTTTATATCTGATGACACCCTACAGAAAAGTTGACAGCATCTATTGCACATGATCTTTACTAATAGATACTGCCCCTCCCCCTTAGCCTTTTTACGGGTCTCCGATGGTTGAGATCTGAGAAAATTTTGACTGCCTGGATGAAACTGATCCATCCATTGATGCTAAAAAATATGGCTGGAATTAATAGATATTCTTAAATATTATAATAACGCTGTTATTTATTAAAAATCCCATTACTGGCGAACAAGATTGCCATATAAAATTAAGGGGAAAGAAGACGCTTTAATAGTGGTCGATGTTCAGATAGATTTCTGCCCCGGAGGGTCTTTACCCGTTCCAGAAGGCGATAAAATAGTCCCGGTGCTGAATAAATACATCGAAAAGTTTGATAGATCCGGAGCATTAATATTTGCCACTAGAGATTGGCACCCTTCAAATCATATTTCATTTAAAGATTACGGTGGATTATGGACGCCGCACTGCGTGCAAGGAACAGATGGTGCAAATTTTCATCCAAATCTACAACTTCCTGAAAGGGTTAAAATTGTTTCAAAAGCTACTGATCCCTTTAAGGAAGCTTACTCTGGCTTTGAGGGAACAAACTTGGCTGAAGATCTTAGGAGAGCCGGAGTTAAAAGGGTTTTCGTCGGAGGGCTCGCAACAGAATATTGTGTTAAAAATACTGTTTTAGATGCATTAAATCTCGGGTTTGAAACATTTATCCTAGAAGACGCTGTAAGGGGCATTAATGTGAAGCCTAGCGATATAGAAAAAGCAATGAAAGAAATGCTTGGGAAAGGGGCTAAAAAAATAACATTATCCGACTTAGAGGAATAAAAAGGTGAAGTAAAATAAAACACGTGCCATTTACGTATGACGTCTCAGATCTTCGAACAAACGATTTATCTTCTTCAGCTTCCGAACCTATTTGGTTGATTCAACTATTTCAGCTTCAGCAAACCTTCGGCTTATCCTAGTTATTTTAACTTTAACATGGTCTCCTGGCTTAGCGTTCGGTATGAAAGTTACTAGCCCTTGGATTCTGGCTACACCGTCTCCTCTACGACTAACCTCTTTAACCTCAACATCGTATTCCTTTCCAAGCTCAACTGGTTTTGGCGGAAATTGTCTTCCACGCCCTCTTTCGAAGCGTCTTCCTCCCCTTTCACCTCTCCTTTCACTTTGCATTTTCTCACCTCACACGTGCTTATTTTAATTCCCGCTTTACAGGACGGCTATCTTTCCATACTTGCCTACATTCAGCTGCAATCTGCCCCTAAAAGAATTAACGTAACCATTCTCAATTTTTATAGTATCGTTAACGTTGACCTGCTCGATTTGTTCGTTCCATAAAGAGAGCTTTATTGTGCCAGTCTCGTCGCCTATGATTGCATCAGCGACTCTGAGAGTCTGACCGCTGAATCTTGAAACGACCTCACGAGGCTCTGAAATCTCTAGAACTTTCGCCACCAGATCAACCTTGCTCATCCCATTTTTTAGTTCTTTAATCTTCACTTATATTCCCTCCCGTATATTCTACTTGCTTATTCCGCGATTCCAGGCACGAGTCTTCGTTGACCCTGTAGAAATATGCTTTATGTATTTTTGAGGATCTAAAAAGACTCCCACCCGTATATTTTCCTTAACCACGTATTTTCTCGTTAACATCAACTTTTCGTCCTGCCTCGCGGAAACTAACATCAAAGCAGAAAGCTGAGAATTTCATTCCCGCCTTAGCTGCCTTGATGCTAGCGTAAAAATAAAGCAGCAATGGTGAATATAAGCTTTGCCTTATAGTTAAATTTGCGTTTTAGAGCCCTTCCTTAAATTTTCTATACGTTGCATAGTCTACATACTGGAGGAATTTATTCTCCGCTTGATATCGGACAGTGAATTTCTGACGGCTCCTCTTATCTTTAATCTGGCTTGTTGTTATAAAGAGATATGCATCGCTTCCGGCCCCTGAACCATAGCTTACAATCATGACTCTCTTATGTGGCTCTGCCTGATCAAGTATAGCAGCTAGGCCTATTGGCGAAGAACCAGAGTAGGTATTGCCGAACTTTGAAGCATATAAACCTGGCGCATATTGCTCAGGCTTAAACCCTAGTATTGCAGCCGCTCTAGCGGGGCAGGCTGTATTAGGCTGATGGCAGACAAAGTAATCTATATCGCTAGGCTTAAGGTTCATTCTCTCCATAAGTTTTCTGCCAGCTTTTATAATGTGCTTAAAGTAGGCAGGTTCGCCAGTGAAGCGTCCTCCGTGCTGCGGATAAGGTTCTAAATCCCTTCTCCAGAAATCAGGCGTGTCGGAGGTGCAGGAGTACCAGCCTTCAGCTTCGGCTATAACGTCTTCTTTACCAAATATGAACGCTGCGCCTCCAAAACCAACGAAGAAGTCTAATTCTCCCCCGGGTTCGCCTCTGGGGGCTGCTTGAGCATTATCCGCCCCAATAACCATCACATATTTCATTGGATTTTTTGGATAACAGACTAAGGCCATGGCATCTTTAAACATACTCGTCGCGGCTTTACAGGCGAACTCGGTATCAACTGCGTCTACACCTTGCACACCTTCAGCTTTTTCTTCCTCGCCGAGCTTAAGAACTTGTGCCACCTTAGATGCTATAGGATTAACAGCATACGGATTTGATTCAGAGCCAACATAGATCTTATCCACAAGTCTATGATCCACGCCGGAGTGTATTAGAGCTAGCTTTCCAGACTCAACAGATGCTGTTATAGCATCTTCATCTATAAATGGCACCGACCGCTCGATCCCGCCCTCCTTAATCCTAAACCTAGACACGTATACGCCGTAACCAACAATTCCAGGCGCCTCATATTCTTTGCTCGGGCCAATTATTTTATACTCCTGGTATGGATAATATTCATCAGCTAATGTAAATGCTAGGGAAATTGTAGGTATTATATCACTTTTTTCAACGGAATATCTACGCCTAAATCTTGGGACAACTTCTCTCCCCTCAAAATCTTCTAGGTTAATTGACTCATCGTTTCTGAGAATAATATCTGTTAATCTTCCAGGGATCCTAACTTTTCCATTATGAAAAGACACTATTCCATAAATGTATGAGCCCAGCCTTGTGAATCTGTTGGTTGGTTCCTTAACAACAGTGCAGGTTTCCAAAACACCTTTCTCGTAGAAATAGTCTATATCCTCCATTTTTCCAAGGCTTTTTCTACCGCAGTTTCCACAATACTTTCTCACTCTAAAATATTCTTTACCACAGAATGGGCATCGGCTTCCTTTAAGCCTATCTCCAACATAAGAAACCCTTCTTTCTATTGGCTCACTTCCCACATTTCTCCCCTCCTAAAATATTAACATAAACTTTAGTTCCGAAGCCTTCAATCTCTTGAACGCATCCGAATAGAAGACCTCCATCTGGTTTTATCTGTCTCTGACCAGCTTCTCCCTTAAGCTGTTTAACAACCTCGAAAACTTGTGCTCCACCAGTTGCGCCGAGTGGATTTCCATCCGCCTTAAGTCCACCATCCGTGTTTACATAAACTTCTTTACCATCAAGATGATAGAAGCCCTTAAAATCCTCAAAGTTCTTGTGGAGTTTCATCCAGGATTTGCCCTTCTCAATGAAGCCTAGGTCCTCTAATGATATCATTTCAAAAACCGTTGACTGGTCATAAACCTCAAGTATTTTTATATCATCTAGAGTTATGCCCGCAATCTTTAGGGCATTTTCCATAGATATCTTGCTAGCTATAAAACCTGCTCTATAGGGTCTGGATGAATAGGATATATAGTCAGTTGCTAGGGTAGTAGCGAGCACATAAACTGGGCTATCCGTATACTCCTTCGCCCTCTTAGGGCTTGCTAATATTAGGGCAGTTGCACCATCGGATATTGGTGCAAAATCGTAAAGACCAAGAACCCTCTTTTCTTCAGCCCTAGCGGCTAAAACCCTCTTAACATCGATCTCCCTCTGAAAGTGAGCATACTCATTCTTTACGGCGTTACGGTGGTTTTTAACTGATATTTGCGCAAGGGTCATCATTAATTTCTCTTGATTCTCACCGCGAATGCCATAACTCTTCATGTACTCTCTAAGTAATAGTTCATGGTTTGTCTCCGGAGTTCCGCCAGCATAATATGCCCAGTGATCCTCAAGAAGCATGAGATTATCCCTTATTTTACTCCATCTATCAGTCATTTTCTCCATTCCGCCAACTAGGACGGCATCGTATCTGCCGGACTCTATGGCGTTACATGCATTTAATAAGGCTGAACTAAATGACCGCATTCTTTCAATAGGTATATTTCTTTCCAGTAGTTGAGATATAAATCCCTCTTCTAAACCTATCTTATTGGTTACCTGAAGTAAATAATCGGAAATATAGCAAGCATCTAAGTCCTTACGTTCCATCCCAGCTGAATCTAAAGCCATTAAGCCAGCTTCATCAATTAAATCCTCAGGATCCAATTCATAATGCTCGCCGAATTTAGTTCTGCCAATGCCAATAATTGCGGGTTTCTCTCTCATAAATTGTTTTCCTTCCACTAATCCTTAAATAATCTATTTTTCTCTTTAAGCATTAACCTTAAAAAACTTGCCATTTTCCGGCGAATAAAGCTATGATACTAATATGTTTGAAATAGATTTCAATTATAAATTGGATGTAATGCGTATACATGGCATATTTATGTGCCGATTTAAGGTTATCCTTAGCACTACTCTCAATTTCAATGTTTTCTGCAGCTAATATTCTTTTACTGGGATCCCCTCAAATTCCTTCAGGGATACCTATAAATTAAATTCTGTAAATAGAAAATTTAATTTATTATCAGTAACAACGCATTAATAGACTTCTATAAAATCGGAAAGAACGCATATTAATTAGTTTTTAGTGATATTAACTCGCTATGGTTAATGAAAAAAGAAAAATGCTGGAGATAATGGGCGATGCTTTTCCAAAATGCCCTATTTGTGGCTCAAAATCTGGCTATGAAGTAACAAGTTTCATAAAGGGTGACATTAGGTGTTTACATTGCCAAACAGTTTTCTCATCGATTGATTTTAATAATTCTACAAGACTTAGGAAGTTAAGAATAAAGGAATTTCCAAACAGTTTTCACTCAATCGAGATAAGTGGTTATCAACTAAAACGTCATATAGATTACTCTGTTGATTTTTTAAGATCCTTAAATAAAGACGTGGGAAGAATATATCAAGTTGACCTTTTTCTGCTGGAATCTACACTTTTATTACTTCTAGTTTCCGCCGGAGGCTATTTTAGACTCGCAAATCTCACAGAAATCTCTTCATGGTTTGATTATGATGAAGGCGTTTATAGTCAAGCCGTTCTCTTCTACATGCGCGGATACATGCCCTATAAAGATTTCTTCTTTGCCCATCCGCCCTTAATGATCTATGTGCTACGCATTATTTACGGAGTTTTAGGCGCAAACTTAGGCTTAGGAAGAATATTTTCAGCCATTCTCAGTACGCTAACGATAGCCGTGATCTACTTAACTGGAAGAAAAATTGGGGGTTTAGTAGCAGGTTTTCTTGCATCAGCATTTGTTGCATTTGATGGATACACAATTTATAACGCCAGAAAAGTGATGCTTGAACCCCCAATGAACTTTTTCGCGTGTCTATCATATTTAGTTTTGTTCTACGCTTTTGAGGAGGATGAGAGAAAAGAGGTTCTTATAATTATTTCAGGTGTATTAATGGGCCTTTCAGTCTCAACAAAAATAGTCGCTGTCTCTAATCTGATTCCTCAATTAATTTTCCTCGTCTTTAAAAAAGACATAAAAAATATATTTATTTTCATACTGGCGCTATTTATTCCAGTAGCGATACTGTGCCTACCTTTCTTGCTTCATGCTCCAGAAGAAATAATGAAGCAGGTTGTTTTATTCCACTTATTACGTCCACAAGATGGAGTGCCTAGAAGTGAAAGGTTGTCCTGGATGATGACTCACGGTCCTGACATGATCATAATTAATATTGGCATTTTCTCTTTACTTGCAATGTCGGTGGTTTACCTTTCCTTTATAGTCTTAAAAAAACCTTTGCCTTCTTCATCCGTGATAGCCTTTTGGGCGGCCTTCATTTTAGTGATGTTTTTGATAACAAAGTCTTTTTATGGGCACTATATTGAACAAATAATCTCGCCTCTATCTTTACTAATAGGAAAATTTGCCGCTGAAATATTGAGTTTCATCCGTAATTTAGAGGGCAGATTGAAAACGTTTAGTAGTCTTTTAAAGATTGCTTTCTGCACAATAGCCATTTTACCTGTATGTTTTCAATTTTTAACCATATACTCGCAGAATATTCCGAAATGGGAGGATACAGGTCCTAGAATCGTAGCAGAAGAAATAAAAATAATCACATCACCAAGCGACTCAATACTTACTTTTGAGCCAATCTACGCGTTTATGTCTGAAAGGCAAATTGCTGGTTTAATGTGTGATAGCTATGGAACGCTTCTTTATATAGGAACCAATTTGCGCGATGAGAATCTTCTCCCAGCTTTCCTCCGAATCTTTACGATGAAAGATTACGATATTTGGCCTATGTATCATCAAAAGGCTCAGGATTATATTAGGGAGCTTGCTGAGCAGGGTGATTACGTAATTATAGGCGACTGGCGGTCAGAATGGCAGATGACGCAGGAAACCATGTATTATATATTGAGACACGCTGTAGTTGTGAAAGATCTAGGATATATACGTGTAATGTCCAGACTGAACTCCACCTTCACTTGATTGATGTTCCACTATTAATGATGGGAAAAATTAAAAGGATTGTTTAGAATATTTTGCGTATGGTGAACATTATGGAGCGCGTTGGAGTTTTAGTGGTCTCCTATGGATCCAGAGAAGCCGCCATGGTTGACGCTTTTACCAGAAGTCAAGAATATCTCGTCGACTTATATGTTGCTGATAGACAGAGAAACCCATTCAATGTTAAGAGAGCGAGGGAGCATGTTGTTATACCTACGCTTGATGTTGAAGCCATATTCAAATTTGTTGAAAAGCATAAAGATAAAATAGACTTCGGCATAGTTGGCCCGGAAAAACCGATAATTGAGGGCATAAGAGACGTTATTGAAGGCAATCTCGGGATACCGATGATTTGCCCAACAAAAAAATATGCAATTGAGGGGAGCAAAGTTGCTCAACGTTTGCTTTTCCATGAGGTTGCGCCTGAAGTTAACCCAAGATTCAAGATTTTTGATCCAAAAAATTATAGTAGCCTAAGCAATGTTAAGGAAGATCTGTTCACGTGGTTAGATGAATTCGATAATAATGTGGCTGTTAAACCGGATGCGCCAGCCGCCGGTAAGGGTGTTGGGGTTTGGGGAGACCACTTTAATACTCGTGAAGAGGTGTTAGCACATTTTCTAGCAAACTTTAAAGAGGGACCAGTTATAGTTGAGGAGAAAATTGAGGGTGAAGAATCAAGCTTCCAAGCATTCTGCGATGGCAAACATTTAGTTCCGCTACCGGAGACAAGGGATTATAAGAGGGCATTTGATGGTGATAAAGGTCCAAATACTGGCGGCATGGGTACATATAAAGATAGAGGTAACTACTTACCATTCATGAGTCTGGAGGATTGGGAGAAAGAGAAAAGAATAGTTGAAAAAATATTTGAGAGGCTTAAAGGTGAAAGTTGCAATCCGGAATTGCGAGGTATGCCCTTCTATGTGGCTTTTATGCATACAAGTAAGGGTCCAATGACACTTGAGAATAATAGTAGGCCTGGGGATCCGGAGATTATGCCCATCCTAGCGCTCCTAAAAGATGATTTCGTCGATGTATGTTTCAGAATAATTGATGGCAATTTGGTTCATGTAAATATCGATAAGAAAGCTGCTGTTGGCGTTTATAAGGTTCCTCCTAAATACGGCGGATATATCGATGCCTTTCCGCATTTAGTTAACAAAAGCGAGATAGGTACACCAGTAATTCTGGAGGAAGCTGAGAGCCTCGCAAATAAACATGGTGATAATATTAGGATTTATCCTGGCTCCATGGAGATCCGTGAGGACAATAAGTTCTACGCTCTTTCTTCTAGGGCGGTCTTCGTCCTAGGAATTGGAGATAGCATTCAAGAAGCGCGTAGCGTAGCGATGGAAGGTATATCTGCGATTAAGGGCGGAGCCCTCTGGAACAGGACTGATATCGCCTCAAAAGAGCATATTGAAAAAAGCATAATGCACATGAACCTCTTGAGGAAGCACGCATGACTGGAATATTTGTAACAGATTGTGAAGGGCCGATATCTAAGAACGATAATGCTTTTGAGATCTCAAACTGGCTTATCCCGGAAGGCGACAAATTCTTCGCATTAATAAGCAGGTACGACGATGTTTTAGCCGATATTGTTAAGAGGCCAGGCTACAAGGCTGGTGATACTCTTAAGCTGATAGTTCCCTTCTTAAAAGCCTACGGTGCAACCAACAAACGCATGGAGTTCTTTTCATCGGAGACTTTGGTTATAGTCTCAGGGGCTGGTGAGACATTACGCTACATCAGATCTATTATGCCCACATTCATAGTGAGCACAAGCTATGAGCATTACATATACGCACTATGCGAAGCTATAGATTTTCCAAAGGAGAATGTCTACTGCACGGAAATTGACATAGATAATTATGAGCTGCCCGAGGAGGAAGCCGAGCGAATAAAGGCTTTAAGGGAAGAGATATCGAAAATGCCCATGATTGAAATCCCATATGGCGCAAAATCTCTGGAGGATTTGCCACTGAGCACGCAGAGAACGATAAGACGCCTAGACGAAATCTTCTGGAATGAAATTCCGAAAATGAAGATAGGACGAGCGCTTAGGGAAGTTAATCCGGTCGGCGGATATGAGAAAGCCAAGGCTATTAAAGAGTTAACCTCCATCTTTGACGCCAATGTTTCTTCAATTATGTACGTCGGCGATAGCATAACGGATGTTGAACCCTTTAGACTTGTTAGAAGCGGTGGAGGCCTAACTGTTTCATTTAATGGAAACCAATATGCCGTAAGAGAAGCCGAAATTGCGGTTCTATCAAACCATACAATAATATTGGCGATATTAGCTGAGATTTTTAAAAAGTTTGGTAAAGAACGTGTTTTAAACTTGGCTGAGAGTTGGGATTTCTCAACGCTAATAGATTATTGTAGCCCTGTCCTCCTAGAACGCTTAAGAAGTCTGTATCCTGAAAGGGCTCCATGGATTGAGAGAGTAACCTCTGAGAATATGGAACGTTTAATCCGTGAAAGCATAGCCTTTAGAAAAACTGTCAGAGGTGAAGCCATAGGGTCTCTAGGTTAAATCCTCATGTTTAAATATATTCATTTTAGGGAAAGATTAATTACGGAAAATATGAATTATGGTATATTGGTGACAGAATATGTCATGCTGTAAAGGAAAGCGAAAGAAAACCGGAGAAGAGAAGAAATCCGAAGAAACTAAAAAGTAGCATTGCTACAAGATGCAACATATAAAAAGGCTCGCGACCCCCTTTTCTTTTAAAAATCGCATGGTGATTAAATGAACATATCAGTCGAGGATACTTACGCGGAAGCCTTTGAAGGATTATATTTCAGGGTTTTAGTTACAGCAAGCGATAGGGCGACTCTTGTAAGTGCAGCTGAAGATGCCACCGCAACGCCCTCAATTGTTATAGGCAGAATTGAAGGTGGAATAGAACGCTGGGTTCCAAGGAAAGAAACGCCGGATGGTCGTTTGGGCGTAATCCTACAATTTTGGGGCGGGATAGATGATAAAAAGCCGCTGGATGAATCCATCGCAAGGTTCTACAGAGAATTTTCCTATAGAATCAGGCAGGACATTCTCGTAAAACCATTCACGGCGGTCTTTGACGCATGTCCTAACCCCGTAGGGAAGGTTGATACGCTTGAGCTGATAGGACATTGCGGTGATGGCTACGAGTGGATTGAAGAGCAGAATGGACGTAAAATGATAATTATCCCAATAATGGTTCCAGATTTTAAGATAGAGCGCTTCATAGGTTATGGGCGCGGGGTAATGGGCGGAAACTTCTGGTACATGTGTCAGACAAAGAAGGCTGTGTTTGAGGCTGGAAGGAAAGCTCTAAAAGCCATAAGTAATGTTGAAGGAGTAATTACGCCCTTCGACATATGCTCAGCAGGCTCAAAGCCGGAAACGAGGTTTCCCAAGATAGGGCCAACAACAAATCATCCTTATTGCCCATCGCTCAAAGCCAAAATCGGGGGCGAATCGAAGGTTCCAAAGGGGGTTCGCTACATACCTGAAATAGTGGTTAACGGGCTTACGCTAAAGGCAGTAAAAAAAGCCATTAAAGCTGGCGCTGAAGCCGCCTCCAGCGTTAAAGGGGTAGTGAGAATATCAGCTGGAAATTATGGTGGAAAACTAGGTAAGTATAGGATCTTCTTAAAAGAATTATTACTCCAATGATATTGGCGTTTTATAACTAAAAATAAAATTATCTTTTTTTATTTGTTAGAAACATGAGAGATAAGGCATGAAATTAGAAGTTATTTGTTTTGGGGCTTTAAATGTTGATAAACTCTACAAGGTTGATAGGATAGCTAAAGCTGAAGAAGAAAGTGTAATTCTAGATTTTAAGGAGGCTCCAGGCGGATCTGCTGCTAACACTGCAGTTGGACTTGCGAGGCTCGGCGTTAAGACCGGCTATATTGGTAAGATTGCTGAAGATAGGGAAGGCAGCATTCTGTTGAAGTCTTTTATAGATGAGGGGGTTGATACGTCGGGAATAGTAATTTCTAAGGGTGGCAGGAGCGGCTCCGTCATAGGATTTGTAGATCAAAAGGGTAATAGGGCGTTATACCTTGATCCTGGTGTTAATGATGCGCTGAGGTTTGAGGAAATTAATCTTAGATACTTTGAGGATGTAAAATTTTTGCATTTAACCTCCTTCGTTGGCGAAATGCCCTTTGAGGCGCAAAAGAAGATCTTGCAAGCGGTTCCAGATGTGAAGGTAACATTTGATCCCGGGCTCATCTATGCCCGTAAGGGTCTAGATAATCTCAAACCTATAATAGAAAGGTGTTATGCAATTCTGCCGAACGAAAATGAGGTGCGTCTACTGACTGGAAAAAATTACCTAGAGGGCGCTAAGATTTTGCTTGAAGAAGGTGCAAAAATCGTGGCTATTAAACTCGGCGAGAGAGGCTGCTATGTTACGGATGGCCGAGAAAGCCATATCATTGAAGCATTTAAGGTTAAGGTTGTTGACACGACTGGCGCTGGCGATGCCTTCTGCGCCGGCTTCATATACGGGCTTCTCAAAGGCAGGAGCCTTAAGGAATGCGGCATTTTAGGAAATTTTGTCGCATCAAGATGTTTAACTAAAATGGGTGCGAGAGAAGGATTGCCTAAAATCATAGATATACCATCTGAACCTTTATAATTCTGAAAGGGCGCATGTCATTTTTTGTTGAGCAACTTTTAAATTAATCTTCGTTCTTTACTAGTTAATTAGAGTTGTGAGTGTATCAATGAGCGCCTTAAGATTCCGAAACACGCTGTTCTCCTTACTTGTAGAGGAGCTTGGAACTTATATCCCACAATTTAAACCCTACACGCTAGATTATCAAATGGTGATTTATGCCTCTAAAGATCTAGAAGTATGGCTGAAGGTTAAAATGAATACTGATGATAACCGCGTAATTTATGAACGGTTGGAAGAAAACTTTAGAAGTAAGCCGAGAGATCTGAGAATATCAATAAATTTCTGGGCGGGTATGTGGCTTAAGAAGTGGAGGGAACGTGTTAGAATTCTCTCAACGAGATTTAAAATGCCGCCGGATCATATTGAAAAAATCAGAAAAGCTCGGAAATTATATCAAAATATAGATTATAAATCTGAGTTAAAGAGCATGGCGGTTAAGAAGCTTGTAGATAATGGTGAGATCTGTATGATTGAGCCTATAGCTGAAAACCTAATAGTTGAGGAGATAGCTAGGCGCATTCGAAAAGATGATAAGAGTTTAATACCCGCAGCATTGGATCCGCTTAGTATATACAGTTCTGTCGGCAGTAGAATCTCTATGCTGCCAAAAGAGAGGGGTCCATTAATTTACTTAAATATTAAGCCAACAAACATTTTCTAAATTACTAAGCGCAACAGATGCAGCATCATTTAAAAGGTTCCCACAAGATGCGGTCGCAACTTATTGTTGAAGCAGGAATGCCTAGAGGTTTATAACCCGATGCATGGTTCGTAACAAAATCTTTAGATTTTTGATTTGTTATATTATTTTAAGTATTGGTGTTATAAATGAGCATTAAAAGGTTATCAACCGGTGTTCCAGATCTAGACGCTATGCTTGAGGGTGGAATACCGAAGGGCTTCACGATCGCTGTTACTGGCGAGCCTGGAACTGGAAAAACAATTTTATGTATACATTTTATTGCAAAAGGTGTTCGCGAAGGTGATAAGTGCATTTATGTGACAACTGAAGAAAGCAGAGAATCCATAATAACGCAAGCTGAGCAGTTTGGCTTTAACTTCTCTGAGGGAATTGCTAATAAGAAGTTAATAATAATTGATGCCTTAATGGGCGTTAGAGATGAATGGTCCCTTCAAAGTCTAGAGATAGAGGAACTCATTAATAAGATTATTGAAGCAAAGAAGTCCCTAGGTTACGGCGAAGCCCGTCTAGTTATTGATTCTCTATCGGCTTTTTGGCTGGACAAACCAGCGATGGCCAGAAGATATTCATATTTTGTTAAGAAAGTTTTATCC
This sequence comes from Candidatus Bathyarchaeota archaeon, assembly GCA_018396435.1. Lineage (GTDB taxonomy): Archaea > Thermoproteota > Bathyarchaeia > Bathyarchaeales > DTEX01 > DTEX01. Next base: position 25,060 of record JAGTRG010000003.1, on the reverse strand, counting down.
AAATGGGACTTCACGGTTATGGCAACTTCACAATATGCTATAACAACCTCTGAAGCTTTCGGTTGGGGTGTAGAGCATATAGCCGATGGCATAATAAGGTTCCGTAGGTCCGTTAGGGATGGGGTTTTGAAACGTTATATTCTCATAGAGAAGATGCGCCAAACAAATCATAGCCTACAGATGTATGAAATAGCAATTCTTTCTGGAAAGGGCTTAACAATAGTTAAACCTGTTGAGATGCGGAAGGAGGACATCTCTCTGCCTAAACATGTGATGGAACGAATTCACAGATCTTCTGAAAGAAAGGAAGCAGAGATACCTTGATCGCTCCATCAGAACATTACTCCAAATCTGAAGTTCAAAGAGAGATATATGATTTCTGCAGGGGAAGATGGGTCGCCCTTCATCATGTAGACTCATCAGGCAACCTGATCTTCAGAAGATACTTGAGAGGAAAGCCTATTAAAATGAGAGATCCTGATGATTTAACGAGGCTTGGCGCTAACTTAAGATCTGTTTATGCGACAGCTAATATTTATAATAGATTGCAAGTTATTGAAGACGTCTACGATCCGCTTAACATCGCTTATTGCACACCAACATGGGATATTGACAGTAATCTATCAAGATGGAAAGAAACATTAGCCGTTGCTAAAGAAATAATCAACTTTCTAAACAATTGGGGCATCGAGAAATCAATTTACATTAAATGGTCTGGCAATGGATGCCATGTCCACATAAATGAGAGAGGAATATCTGAGGATATTCTTAGAGACCATGATCAAGGGCGTAATCCCCTAGACCTAGCATATGCCATAACTGAGTATACGATCTCTAAGCTTTCATTAAAAATTCTAGAATTGTCCTCTAATGGACAGATAAAGGTCGAGAATAAAATGGATCCGTCAAGAGTCTTCACATGCCCATTAAGCCTGCATAGAGAGATCGATGCGGTATGCGTGTGTATGAAGCCCGGAGAGGTTGAAGAATTTACGCCTGAATGGATTAGCCCGCAAAATTTTAGGCATAATCCTAGATGGCGCGAATTTAGAGAAGGCGAAGTTGATAGGCTGGCAGAGGCAGCTCACGCTGCGATTGGAGGATACCCGCTTAAATTCAGACGCAGATCTGGGAGAACTAAGAAGCCGCTTGATAAGCAGATACTTGAATGGTTAAAGAAGTTTGAGAATGACGAGCATTAAGAGTAACACTTTTATATGAAATTGTAACACTTTAAGACAAACTGGTATGGTGAACGGGAATTGTCCCAATCAACTGAGGCAATTACAGATGACCTTTTAAGAGATGCAGTAAGGTTTCACGGTCATCTTGGTCCCTTCCTTGCGCTAGGTTTAAAAGCAGGTTTATTTGCCAATGAAGTTCTAGGGAAGGATTGCTTTAAAACTAGAGCGATAGTTGAAACAGAACCTAAACCGCCATACTCATGCTTTGTCGATGGTGTTCAAGTTGCCACCGGATGCACGATGGGAAAAAGAAATATCAAAATTAAGAGGGGAAAACCGCTCTCCTTAATAATTATCAAGGATGATAAATCTGTCAAGATGATTCTTAAAGAAGAGGTTCTTGAAAGCCTTAGAAATATGCCCTTTAGGGAAGCGGCTGAGAAAAAAGCGCTTGAAATAATTAATAAGCCAATTAGCGATTTATTCGATATAAATATCTCGCCCCACGCGGGGTTTTCTTCAAGGATTTAGCTGACTTTTAACTAATAATTCCTGTTTTAGCCGAAGTCCTCTTTAAATTTGGTAACAATTTACTCATTTTTGAGTAAAAACTCTTAAATAAGTGTACTTTAAAGATACTCCCGGTGGTCTAAGATTGAATCTAGACTCAAAAAACATTGCTTTCATATCTTTGATGGGAACGTTAGGAAATATTTTGTTTATAATATCTAATTATTTAGGGCAGATAGCTCCCGGCGTCTCAATAGATTTATCCCACATACCAACTTTTATAGCTTCGCTCTACGGAGGACCTTTGCTTGGCTTCTTAACTGGTATGCTCGTAGGCGTACTTCCAGGCATTCAATATGGTCCATTATCTCCGCATGGTTTTTGGCTTGCCATTATACTGCTTCCCATAGGTAAATCTTTAACGGGACTAACTGCTGGCTTATTTTGCAAGGTTCTAAGGGTTAATAGAAGCGATTGCAGATCACTTATAATCGTCCCTTTAGTGTTAGCATCCTACATTCCCGAATGCTTATACACCATATTTTACTTCACAATGTTGCTGCCTCTTCTGGCTGGAATTGGTGCTGCGAGTATGCTTGTATTCATATTGCCTAAGGCTTGGGTTGAAATATTATTCATGAGCATACTTATGGCTGCACTTAAAGGAAATAATGGTTTTAACAGCTTCATCGCTACACTGATTAGCGAGAGATCTGAAAGGCAAAAAATAACGCGATAGAGTTAAAGGGAAGGCTAAAGATTACATGAGGTTATTAGATGGAAAGATAGATTAGTAAAAATTTTCCCTTAGATAACTAGAGAGAAGTGGAAAACAAAATCTCCTAAAAAGGTTCGTTCATTTAATCATAAAATCCCTTAAATTGGTTGAAAAATGCTTAAAAATTTTGGTTAAAATTTATTAAATTTATCTCATTTTTTCAGCTAATTTAAACCTTACCCCTCCCCCTCTTTCCAGATAAATCTTAATAAAAATAAGTGTGCCAAAAATCTAGAAGCAAATAACCCACAACGGTGAAAGATTGAGAAATAAGAGGCAAAATTTTCCACCATCTAAAAATGCTCAAAAAATCTAAATACAATGTATGATTCAATCTAGGCAAATTCAGCAGGGAACTTTTAGACCCCGCCTCTACAAGAAATTATTTCCTAAGTTTAGTTTTTAGGTTAGTGCCAGGCGTATTTCAACGCTTCTTTAACTTCTTTTTGAAAGTTTTCTTTATCCATGAAGAATGTTGTTATAGGTTTGCCGTTTACTGCGCAGTATGGAACTTGCCCTCTTTTCTCTACTTCTTCGGGCTTCTCAAACACGTTTATTATACTTATTGGAAGATTCGGTGCAGCTTCCTTTATTGAATTTTTTATTTGTTCTGTGAAGTAGATGCAGAATGGACATGAGGGATCATAGAAGATTAATGCCCTGCCTTTGTCTTCTTCTTGGGGAATGAACTTTTCTTCTTTGGGACGATAGATGTATCCTTCCTTCAATGGGTAATAGAGCAAATTGGGGTCTTCTTCTTTGACCTTTTTGAATCCCATTCGCAGATAAAATTCGTTTTGAGGATAATATCCTGGAACTTGAAACGTCCATGTGACAAGCGCCAAGGGGCGTTCATGCCCAAAGAAGGCTTTAGGCTTTTTCATATCTTCTAATAGGGCGTTCAATAATGCCTTACCTATTCCCTTTCTGTGGTTCTGTCTATCTGGAACGAATATGCAGGTTATCTCCAAAATTTTCTCTTTAGGCCTAGGCTGATACTGTATTAAACCCACGGGTTTAGAGTCTATAATCGCCATTTTAGCTATGCCGCCAAACATTTCCAAAGACTTACATGCCCAAACTCTCTTTATGTTTGCCCCCTCAATAAAAAGCGGGTCACTTCGCCTTTCAGGTGAAATACATAGGTGAATCAAAGAATCAACGTTTTCAGGCTTCACATCAATTATATTGAAAAATGTCATTTAAACCAACCTTAACAAAAATAATCTGTATACAGTTGTAGTTAAAATATTTTACTTTAAACTAGCATGCGTTTATCTGGATATGCTTGTATAATTTTGCTCTTTATAGAGTAATCTTCGTAATAATGACCGAGTTTTTTAGGCTAAATATTTTGAGCGAAGCATTTTATCAGATGTTTCATTAAGTCGCCTTAATCGTCTTTAACTATTTATAATGTGGCGTGTCATTTTCATCAGAGTTTATATCTCGTATCTTAGGGCTTCTGCAGGCTTTAACCTAGATGCATAAAAGGCTGGATAAGCCGCTGCGGCTATGCTGATTAGTGCAGCTATCCCTATGGCCATTCCAATTATGCGAACATACGTGAGCATCGCTCCCTCGAAAAGCACATTTATTCCTTGAACATAATAAATTACCACGGCAGCCACCCATCCCACTACTGCGCCGATTATTCCGCCTAGGATGCCGAGCAATAAGGCTTCAATTAAGAATATTTCTAGAACAGCGCCGTCAGTCGCACCTAGGCATTTTATTGTACCTATCTCCTTGTAGCGTTCAGTTACTGACATCAGCATTGAATTAACGATTCCAACTGCGCATACGAGCAGTGCTATTATGGCCACCCATATCTGGTAGGCTTCAGCGCCGCTACCACCGATTTGCTTTAGTATTTCACCCATGGTTAAAAGCGAAACTAGGAAGGCTATGCTCAAAAGAACCGAAAGGGAAGTTATTAGGGTTCTTGTAAATCGCTTTCTTATGCTTTCTAGACAATATTTAAATGCTTCACTGACTGGAAACTTAATGCTTCCAACCTCACCAACACCGGGCTCAGGCTGCTTTCCCATCCAGCATCACACTTTAGCCTATACTATTAGGGAAATTGGATATGATATATTTAAATCTTGTCTGAGAATGGAAAAAAAGGGAGGTTTAAAGTTTCACGTCAGCCGGGTTTGCTTGCCCTTCTTCTTAATAGAAGGACAGCTACGGCAGCTACTATGGCAACTGCAGCCGCTCCAGCAATAACGTACATGATTGGGAAGCCGCCTTCTAAAGACGATATTGTAACCTCCGGATTGACATTCAATTTTTCAACGCATGGTATTATTGAGCCCTTAAACCATAATCCTTGAAACTCTGGTTCTCTTGGCCAAACATTGATTTGCAGAATCACATTCTTATTCGATTTAACTGAGTGTAAGCCTGGCTGAGTGAAAAGGTATGGCGATTCCGGTTGCAAGGTTACTCGTAAATCATCAATATATAACTGCGTCTCTTCTTTAGCAAAGAAGTAAGCCTCTATATGCGCATCTGCCGGCAACTGTATTATGGCTTCTTCATTTGGGCGAATTCCTATAAACATTAAGCCGTTAGCATATCCTTCGTATACGCCGCCTCCGCCTCCAGCTGCCGAGTTTATAATGCTGCCATTATGAAGGTGCCATAATGTAATCGGCTTGTCGCTTATTACGGCGACTGCATAAGCATTTGGCCTAAACCCGACTCCTGATCCAGCCTTTACGTCATATTCGCCAATGACCTGTTTAGTTTCCAAATCATATACTTTAATACGCGTATCCTCAGCAGCCAGAGCCCTATATCCGTAATCTCTCTCCGGATCCCAGCCCCACTCTATGGCTTTAAAAGCTCTTGTTAAGAAGAATTTTCCAACAAATCCACCTTCGGCTGATGGTATCGGGAAGCATGTGCTGTCCTGTGCTCCTATGCCTGAGATTGAGCCCGACTGTACCATTATATTGCCTGTTGATGTGATTTTGTAGATTCTGAAGGGCATTAATTGCACATATCTATAATAATTCGCGTCTAATTTTAATGTCTGCTCCCATCCGTCATCCCTTATTATTTTAATCTCAGAGGATTCTACTGCCAATAGAGTGTAGGATGTGCCTGTTATTCCTTGAGAAGCCATGAGAACAAACTCTTTACCTACAAATAATCCGTTAGTAGAAGTGTAAAAGCAGTGTGGTAGTGGTCCTTGATTGGGGGCGTCTGGAGGCTGCTGATAATTCAACAATAGAACTGAAACATGCTTATCTGAAACAACCTTGAACTTTGTGCCATTATTAAGTAACACGTAATGTCTTCCCATACTGTTTAAGGTTTTTTTAGAGATCAGCTCGTTTGACGCTAAATCGTAGACCTTAACGTTTGTATTATCATTTGAGGCTACAATAACGAGCAGAGATTTTAAGGCAACCAATCTACCATTTAAGCCAACTGCCCCTTGTCCATAGCCAGCGGTGTCGAAACCAAGGATCCAACCCGCGTCTCTATTCATCCATCCGGGAGTTGCATTCCAATCGGCAAGGAAATAACGATAAATTTTTGACGGTACAACACCGTAATAAGTGTAGTTTTCTTGAGCTGCAGAGAAGCGCGCATTGCAAAGCAGAGAAGCCATTAGAAAAACAACCGTAGTTATGACGGCTAAATTCCTCCTAGTCATTGAATCACCTCTCCTAAGTTACAGTTTAATTTTTGGCTGCTAATATGCTTTTACATCTTTGCAAGTGTAAAAAGTTTTAAATAGTTTCTGCTGGATTTGATTTTAATGGGAAAAGACTCATCGGATAATTTGAAAGGTGTCAATGTATGAGTAGTGAGGTTAAAAGCGTTTTAACACCTACACTTTGGGCGGCTCTAGCAGTAGTTTCTGTTGTGATGAGCTTAATAGGTGTGCTTACATCCCCATTTGCACCATCATGGACTTGGTCGATACTCATAGGATCATTCACGGCTCCCATGATAGTCCTCTTTATTGTTCTAGTGCTCGCAAAAGCTATGGGAAGAACAGTTTCGCAGCAAACGCTCGCATTACTTTATGCGGCCACAGCGATGTCTGTTGTATTCTGCTATAGCATGATACCTTACGGCATACTTCACAATGCTGCAGGTACCCGACAATGGCAGTATGATTGGCATCCAAGCAATTGGGCTATTAAAGACCTCTGGGTTTTCGGGCCAATAGTCAGCGATCCCGCTGAAATAGTTCCAATAACTGAGGGACGTGCCCCGGTGCCATGGGATAGATGGTCGCCATTTCTAGGGTGGTGGATAACTTACACAATATTCTGGCTGCTCTTCTTCGTCGGTTGGATTGCTCTTCTGGAGGAGCGTTGGATACGCATAGAAAAATTGCCATATCCAGCATCGCTAACTGGCACTCTGCAAATTCAAATGATTAGCCAAAAAGAGGATCCTAGACTTAAGTATTTCCTGCTGGGCTTTATTTTAGGGGCTTTAGTGATTCTACCGTTAGTTGCGGTTAACCTTAACCCGGCTATACCTGACATCTACGGTTGGTCTAAGGAACCATTCTTACCATGGTTCGTAGGAACAATGGACTTCTCCAGATTACCGGTGGGAGCGGCGATTCCAGTAATAGCATTTCTGCCAGTGAATCCAATGATATACATATTATTCTATCTATTCCCAGCGAAGATTCTGTTTTCGATGTGGGTTTTCTCACTATTCGGTGTGCTAATACCGAGCCAAATAGCGTTCTATATGGGGTACTATAGCGATCTCCCTACGATGGCTAACCGCTTCCATGCATTCATGAATGGGCTTCCCTTTAGATGGAATGGATGGTGGATAGGCTCGCTCATCGGGCTCATCCTAACATGGTTCTTCCTCAACATCTCGTACTTCAAAGGTCTGTTCAAGAAGCCTTCGACAGAAATGGCTCTTCCAGGCTTAGTTTCACTACTAATGATAATTGCCTCTACAGTGGTTCTTATAGCTCTACTAATAGTTGCAGGCGTAAATCCAATTGGCGCGCTGATCATAATACTCACAATGTGGGTACTATTCCTCTCTGCGGCAAGAGTATTCGGGTTCTCAAGCTGCGTTGGAGCAGCCTGGGGATTCCC
>JAGTRG010000003.1:0-17479 GCA_018396435.1 Candidatus Bathyarchaeota archaeon | reverse complement strand
ATCCCCAATATACTGGTCACACTTCCCATTCCTAATTAAACACCTCTATCTTCCAGATCCAGGTGCTAGAACGGCTGAGATGACCGCAACGCTATGGCTAGGCAATAGATGGACTGGAGAGCTCATGGGTGAAAACAATACAAACTTCGGCATGGTGTTCACAATACCATTCTGCTACAAGATCGGATACGACACTGGGACTCATCCAAGAGACATCACAAAAATAATTTTAACATCTGGCATACTCTCCGCCATAATAGGATACCCAGTCGGTCTATGGTTAAGCTATACCGCCGGTACAAACAATACTCGAATGGGCCTATTTGACTCCTGGTGGCACTGGGTCTTCGGGCAGCCCTGGGGTGACGTGGCAGACTTGGGAATATCTGAACCTCTATTGCCATATGTAGCCGCAGGCATAGTATTAACGATAATACTTAGCGTCCTTAACTTCAGATTTGTCTGGTGGCCGCTTGATCCCGCAGGGGTAGCCATGGCGCTAGGTGCGTCAGGCACTGGATGGCTGCTTCCAGCGCTAATTGGCTGGGTTGCCAAGACCTTAGTAATCCGTGTCGGCGGGACAAAGCTCAACGACAGCGTCGCTATACCCATCGCAATTGGCTTCTTAGTAGGCTACTGGCTCCTTCTGTTTCTAGGCGGCTTAATAGCAATGATTCAATTCTTCATGCCGGCATAAACCTTTCATCTCCCCCTCTTTTTATTTGTAAGAAATAAATTCTCAGATAAAGAAGATGTTTTAAGTCAAGGTGATAAACTGGAAAAATTTATAAAGCTAATATAGTCTAATAATCTTGTCTCCCAATATTAATCCTTCATATAAGTTAAAGGTGCCATAAAGTGCGTAAAAAAATAGAGAAAATGAGAAAGAGTATATTCTCTATTTTCGCTTTGCTGCTTTTTATAGGAGCTCTGTTTTTATATTTATGTGCGCCAATTAATGCGTCTCAGCAGTCTTCATTCTCATATGTCGGCGCAACCACTATTGACCAGATTGACTTCTCAAATGTGCTAAAACATGTAGAGTTCTTCTCAAGTTTAGGATCTAGGGTAACTGGCTACGAGGGGTTCTATAGGGCCGCTGAATACATAAAGAACTATTGGAGCGATGTTCTAGGTCCTAATAATATTATGGAAGAAAAGTTTAGGTTGGCAAGCCCGATTGTTAAAAAATATTTAATGAAAGTTGAAATTCCATATGGAGGTATAATTGAAACCGAGGCTTATCCTCTTTGGCCAAATCATATAAATCCATGCCCCTATAAAAGCCCAGAAGATGGCGACCGTCTAATATATATTGAGCAGGGGTTACTTGAAGACTTCAACGGAGCCAATGTGGAAGGGGCCTTCGCCCTAATGGACTTTAACAATCGATGGTATTGGAAGAATGTTGCACTTTTTAATGGTAAAGGGGTCATCTTTCTCGAGCCTGAAGATACAATCGGCACCCAGGCTGTGCAGAAAGTTTTTAGCATTCCAATAAACTTTCCAAGACTGTATGTAACTGGAGAAGTAGCGTCGCTGCTGAAAGAAAACGTTTTGAAGTATGGTGAACTAAAAATATGGATAGACTCCCTAATGATCTGGGAAAATATGGAAGTAGCGAATATAATCGCTGTGATTGAAGGAACGGATCCAAACCTAGTGAATGAGGTTGCAATTGTAGGCGCATATTACGATTCCTGGTCAATTGTGCCGCAGCTATCACCTGGAGCAACAGACTCTATGGGAGTAAGTTTCCTACTGGAATTGGCTCGCCTACTTAAACTGAATCCTCCGAAAAGAACTGTTTGGCTCATTGCTTTCGCCGGGCATTATCAAGCTCTTGCAGGGGCTAGAGAGTTCGTGGAGGATCACTTTAGTGAACTGCGGGAGAAAATAAAAATGATGATTAGTTTGGATCTAGCCAGCGACAGTGATATAGTTGCTGCTTACGCTACTGGTGCGATGTATGGCTATAGCAGACCGAGGGATCTTATACAATATTATGAGGGATGGATGAGGCAAATCTCAGCGTGGGTTGATGATGTTGAAAGAGAAACGGAAGAAGAGGCACACTTCATCGATGGTGTCCGCTGGGTCAGACCTCCATGGATTACAAATTCCCCGCCTTTTGAGCCATTTCTAAAATATTTTGAGGCTGAAGTTTTCACTGAAGCATGCTATGGCGGTGGACTTGGCTTTGTAACAACGAATACGTTCCGTAAATATCAATATACGCCCTTTGACACTTTCGCCAAGATTCAGCCAGAGAATTTACGAAGGCAAATAAACATATTATGGCCAATAATCTACAACTCGGTGAACGTTGATTCGATCCCTTACCCGCTTTATCCGAGAAGGTTCGGTGCAGTTGATCACGGTTTAGTCGCCGTGACTCTGCAATTAGGAGTATATAATAAAACTACAAACATGTTTAATGATTATGTTAATGAGAACGCCGTTATATTCGTTTCAGTCGGCCCAACAATGGGATCAACCACATCTATAGTTGCAGTTGGTCTTCAACCCGCAGCTTATGTTGGTGCTTCACAAAGCATTGTAGTCCAAGGAGTAACAGTCGGACTATTCGCATCCTCACCGGCAATAAGCTCCGGAGGGGCAATAACCACAGCATCTTTGTCAACGCCGCTTGGCTTCACAGTTGTCCTGAAACCAGATGAAAATGGGCGGGTTGAACTTAAGGGGATCAAACCATTAACGGGGGTGGATGCCCAAGGGTACGTACTAGACCCTGAAACGGGCAAAATTATATGCGCAACAGATACAGGTCCCTTTGGAACCGGAATATTTAGGCTTGGCGGACTGTTTGGTCAACCAAGCTCAGCGGCGGCCCCAACGTTAACTCCCGGTTTAGGTGGAATAAGCTATCTGATGGAGGCGGGGGCATGGGCAAGGGCGTTTAACGTCCAAGTTGCCCATGGACATAGATATATCCCGCTGTTTAATTCGTCGTCTGTTGCACTTTTAGGGTTCTTTGATCCTTTGCTTCTCACTGGACCGCAAAGCATCTCGGTTGAGATCTTAAACTTTATATCTCATAGCTACTTCGTCTGGAGGGACGTGCTGGCAACATGGCCGGAAGCGATGGTTTTTATGGAGCCTAACGTTCCAGCAGAGATAGTTGTGAGAAGCCAAGGTAAAATAATCGCTGTTCTAAACAATGCTACAGATCTAAATCCTGAAGGTCAAGGATACAGATTGTCCCGTGGAGAAACATTGGTCGTCACAGTTTTAGATGCAATTAAAAACATGTTCTATTTAACAAATTATAGGGGTGGTTTCCTAGAAAGTAAAATGTCTGTTAATCCCAAAATGCTACTCTTTTTGAGTTTGATGCGGCAATACATGCAGTTGGCCGATGATGCCGCTAAAGCAGGAGATAAAGGCAAACTATATTCTTACAGTATAGCTGCTTGGCAATATGCGTTAAGCGCGTACGATGCTTCCCTATCATTATTATATGATGTCGTTCAAACCGCGTCCTTCTTCTTCTTTGTATGCGTAGCATTTATCATTTTTGTAACAAGATTTATAGGGAAAAAATTCACTGGTCTCAAACAGATACTGGTCATATTAACCCTCTTTGCCGCGGCAAACTTTGTTCTTAGCTTAATACACCCAGGCTATACGATATCATCGAATATTTGGATGCTGCTCAACGGGCTTTCAGTAATCTTTTACATTGTTTTATTGCTTTACGTAATTACCGACGAACTTAACTCAGCATTATCATCTGTAAGCGTTTCAATGTTAGGATTCCACCGCTCAGATATAGAGAGAGGAACGGTTCTAATCTCAGCACTCTCAATGGGTATAGAAAACTTAAAGAAGAGACCTTTACGAACAATATTAAGCCTATCTACAATAGTCATAACCATCACAGCCATGACTCTTTTCACAACCATAGGTGTGATGGTTTTCTCATATACTAGGCCCCTCGGTGTAGCACCTTATACAGGGATACTTCTGAAGCGCCCGCCCCAACAACTAGGCATGCCCATATCGGAAATATATGCAATATCTTTGCCAGATATAATGTCCGTTAATTTAACAAAGTTCTCAACGATGCCCAGAGCATGGATTTACCCATCTGGACAAAGCCTATTCTTATCTTGGGGCGGCAACGCATCCGGCATCAGGGGTATAATGGCAATAACCGTTGAGGAAGCTCAAATGTTGAAGGGTGCAATAAAACCCGGAAAAGGATTCACATTTGTACCTGAAATTAAATATTCAGTGTTAATGACCGAGTCTCTTGCTGCAAGACTAGGTCAAATGCTGGGTTATCCGATTGAACCGGGTAAAACAAAAATAAACATTTACGGCATCAACATGACTGTTGTTGGGGTTCTTGATAGAGATTTCGCAACAGCCATCTTATCAAAAGATCTTGATCAAAACTCCATAGTAATGCCCGATCCCCTTTCAACCGGTTTAACTGGGATCTATTCACCCCTTGACCTAGATACTGTTATTATTGTCCCCTATGATTTCGCAATAGAATGCCTTAATGTTCAACCAAACGCCATTAGGTTAAGCAGCGGATCCCCTCAATTAAATCTGGCATCTATTTTCGATAAATCCTTCAAAATGGCTTTAACATTTCCATTTGAGGTTTCGTATGGCGTGGAGGACGATGTGGCCGGGGTTGTAACTAAAAGAGACATATATTCGCTTGGAGGGATGGAAAACCTGCTAATTCCGCTTTTGCTTTCATCACTGACCATTCTCTCAATGATGCTTAGCGCAGTATATGAGAGAAGACGAGAGATAGCTACTCTAAGCACGGTGGGGCTCTCACCTTCCCATATAGGCGCCATATTTATTATGGAGAGCGTCGCCTTAGCGTTTTTGGGAAGTTTCTTAGGTTATGTTATGGGCGCGGGAGCAACCTCGATACTGTGGAATTTAAAAATGTTTCCGCAATCCCTAGTGCCAAATGTTTCTTCGGGGGTTATAGTAATAGTTATGGGAATAATGATGCTTGCGACAATAATCTCCTCGATATATCCGATGATGAAGGCTTCAAGCCTAGCAACACCCTCATTAATGAGAAAATGGAGAATTGGAAGCAAACCAGTTGGCGATCAATGGAGCATAGAATTACCTTTCAACGCAACTTCAGACGAGGCTTCGGGGGTTCTATGCTTCATAAGCGAATATTTTGAAGCTTTTGCCACAGAAAGAACAGGATTATTTATGCTTTTGAGTCCGGTGGAGCTAATTCAAAAAGAAAATGTACAGGTATTAAAGGCCAATATTCAATTGTCTCCTTTCGATGCAGGAATAATCCAAAATCTACATATCGTTGCTAAGCTGGTGAGCGCTGACATGTATGGCTTTGAAATATTAATAGAGAGGCTGCACGGCGTAGAAAGCTTATGGACTACGGTGAATAGGGCCCTAATAGGAGAAATTAGAAAACAGTTCCTTATATGGAGAGCACTCTCACCTAAAGAAAAGAAATCCTACATTGAAAAAGCTATGACAAGGTGGATGAAGTAATGGCTTACGGAAGCGTGAAGATCCAGGAAAAAGCGCTTACATGGCGAGTTACGCTGGCCTATTTGCTCGTTATAGCCATTATACAGCCAGCAATAGTCTACAATTGGCTGGTTAATGGGTTATGGGGTTTAGCCGGATTAAGCAGCTGGACAGTTATCCTTCTATGGGCTGGATTAACTAGAAGACTAGGCTCTCCGCTAACTTCGAGAGAAATTTTCGCCATAAGGATGATAGATTCCGCTGGACTAATGTATACTGGATATTACTTTGCATATATTCTTCGCAATATGTATTTTGCAAATTCAGAAATAGCCAAACTTTTCGGTTTACAGCACAAGGTTCCTCCATTCTTCTCTCCTTTAGGAGAGGATTTTTTACGGATCTCCTTGCAAAGGACATTTTTTGATTCCTCCTGGATACCGCCTATTTTTATATGTATAGTTTTACCAGTTATTTTCTCAGCGATCGCAAATTACGTGCTGGGATTAATAGCCTACAGCCTTTATGTTCGAGAAGAGAAGCTGGTTTTCCCATACGCCTCTTGGGATGCCAGAACAATGTTAGCCTTTGGAGAAAGAGACGTAAGCAAAATTAGAATCATCTCGTTGGCAATAGCTGGAGGAGCACTTTATGGCTTTATGACAAACGTCTTAACAACAATTTTCGGGCGTCCGCTAGTTCCGAGGCTACTCATCGATTTTACCGGCATTCTTGAAAACATCATGCCTGGAGGAGCATTTGCTTTCACTACGGATCTGCTGTCCTACGTGACAGGGTTCATTCTTCCCCTCAAATATACAGCTTTACAGCTGTTTTCCTCAGTATCTCTTTATGTTTTCGGAAACTATTATATGACTATAAATGATTTATGGCCTGAAGAATGCAAGTGGCAGCCTGGAAGGGGGATCCTATGGAACTTCAACATGTCAACGATATATTTCTGGAACAGTTTCACCATAGGCTGGGGCATAGCGGCAGCGGTTATACCGCTTATAGTAAGATATAAAACTGTTTTACGAGCTTTCACAGGTATAAGGAGAGGGCTTTCAGGTTCCTCGGAGTCAAGTAAATGGCTTAACGCAAAATACCTTATACTGATTTATCTGGCAATCGCCGTAGCCTCTATATGCATCGTAAGGCTTCTTGTTCCGGAGTTTCCGCTATGGATCCTTCTACTGTTCACAATAGGCATGTCATTCATAATGACCCTGCTGCAAACGCATTCCGCCGGTATAATGATTGGAATAAACATCCCATATCTTAGAGAAACAATGATATACTTCAGCGGTTACAGAGAACTTGACATATGGTTTATCCCACCGGAAATGATGCTATACCTTGGAGGCTCAGGTATAACACAACAGGTTCTACAGGCTTCAATGCTAAATGTTAATCTAAAAGAATATACCAAAATCTACTTCCTACTTGTTGCGCTTGGGCTTACAGGGAGCTTCATTTTCGTCTCACTATTCTGGCGCTTATACCCGATACCTGGACACGCATATCCATACACAATATCAGCTTGGCCGGTTGAAGCCATGAACTTCTGGCGCTGGCAGTCTTGGCTTTGGACCGGCTATCTTTTCAGAAGGGAGTGGATGACAACTGGCTTCGGGCTTTCAACAGCTATCTATTTAGTGTCTGACTTTTTATTGCATGACGCTTCATTACCTATAGCGATGATAGGTGGAATGCTGACTCCGATAAACACAGCGCTAGCGCAATTTGCCGGTTCCTTAATATCGATGTTAGGTGCAAAATATATTGGGGAGAAATTCTGGAATGAAAACAGAGGGTTCATATTTATAGGTTTAGCTGTCGGCGATAGTTTAGTCTCGGCTTTTCTCCTAATAATGCAGTTAGTGAATAGGTCAATATGGCTAATGCCCTACTGAGCCAGAATCTAAATTTTTCCATCGTAAAGGATTTTTTCTCATATCTTGTAATTTCTTAATTAATTCGTTAAATGCCAACCCCAATTCCTCCGGCATTAGATCCCTGGCTCTTCTGTAGTTGAAGGGTACGGAGTCTGCCACTTTAATAATCTCTTCTTTTGGAATGCCAACCTTACTGAGGAATGGTGAGACGGCGTTTCGTAGCTTTTTATTTTTCTGGGTGAAAATCTCCCGTATAAAATCAAAGAATTCTTCTTCATTCTCCACATGAAACGGCATTCTTCTAGGTTTTAAACGTACAATCATTGAGTTAACTTCTGGTATGGGCCAAAAAGACTCTTTTGGAATAGCGTCCAATAGGTCAACTTCAGCATGACAATATACGGATACGGTGAGCCTTCCATAATCTTTTTCACCAGCCGACGCTGCTAATCGCCTGGCAAATTCCTCTTGAAAGGCTAAAACTGCACACTCAAACTTTCTCCTAAGAAGCCAGAATAACAGCGGAGATGAAATCGAGTAAGGCGGAACTGAAACAACCTTATTAAATTTAGGAACATCCACCTTCAGCACATCTCCCCTCAAAATGGACACATTTTTATATTTGCGCAGTCTGTTGGTTAGAACTCTAATCAGCCTTGGATCTATTTCTATGGCTATAACTTGCTTAGCTATTTCAGCCATGCGCTCGGTGAGAAATCCCAGCCCAGCTCCAATCTCTAGAACATAATCATCTTCGTTAATAGATGCATATTTAATCATCTTATCTAAGGCTTCATCATCAACGAGGAAATTCTGGCTAAGCTTCCTTTTAGGATATATTTTATAAGCATATAAAATCCTTTTAGTCTCTTCAAGTAAGCCCATTTATCTCCCATTTTCCTAAGATGCCCTTGTAAAGAGCCTATACTTACTATCGCTTGAAAGTTCCTCTATAATTCTTTTAGTGATCAGCTTTGCCGGATTGGGAATGTTTACGCGTCTTTGAAGATCCTGGAAGCTTTCAAAAGGTTTTTTCTCACGTTCATCTATGATCTTCCACATGTACTTTTTTCCAATGCCTGGTATAAGTTCTAGAGCATGCATTCTAGGTGTTATGGGCTTAGCTGTATTAAAGAAGTTCACAAAATACTTCTCCCTATTAAAAACTACTTTCTCAATAATATTTTCAAGCTCCATTTTCGCATTGGCTGTTAGATCCTCATATTTCATTCTACCAACTATGTAAGATATTTCCCTTCGAGAGTTTTTTCCAATGTAAACTCTGTCCGCGAGTCTAAGCGCCACACCGCTCTTCACAACCGCCTCAAGTAGGGTGAAGTATTCCTCACCAACTAATTGAACAATAGCCCCTCCCTCACGTCTCATTCTTAAACCTGGTTTTCCGTAAGGTAAATAGTCTATAACATAAGCGTACTCTTCATAGATTTGTTGAGAACTCTTCTCTCTGCGCTCCATTACATTCACATTCCTGCTCAATGTATAAAATAATAATTTAATTCTAAACTCTAAATCTTAGTATGCAGTTCTCATCGGGATCATTATGCTTATCCAGAAACTATTATTTCTAAGCAGAGGCTCAGAAATAGGGATGTTATCAAGAGTATGCTTTCTGCTCCTCACAACTTATCACCAGATATTAAAACTTTATAGCCCCGACAGATTAATAACTTTTATCTTAAGGCTTATTCCTATACTTATCTAAAAGACTTAAAATTTTTTCCAGTTTAGAAGTTTCAACTATTTTTCGACCGCCAGCCAAAAAAACTCTTAATTCTTCTATGCTTTTAGGCATCGAGTTTACTATTTGGACGGCCTCCTCTTCATCTAATGCACCCTCACTCTTTAACTCTTCTAGAAGTTTTTCGGCAGATTCAGGATCTAAATAAGACATTTTAGCTGCGTAATCAAGAGTTCTATGCTGGAATTGATCTAGGTTTTCCCTACCCAGAGATTCTAAGATAGCTTTGACTTGTGGAATAGTAACTGGTTGTGTTTTCAGTATTTTTCTTGGCATATTATCCCTCCATGAAGGGTTTTAGATGTTCCGGCCTAACAATTATCTCCTTTACAGAATCGCCTTGCGTAACGCTTATTTTGTATGCCTTTCCTATTTTAGCGGTTATTACGCCGATCTTACCATGATATCTGCGATGTGGCATGCCCTTATGTACGCTTGGATCCACATCTATGACAACTTTGTCTCCATGCCTATATTCATATAATAATCTACTTAGAGGGCTTTTCCCCCTTTCTCTAGGGCTCTTTCTTAGAAGCGCACGGGTTTTTCTTCGATATCCATGTGATAATGGCATTGCATCACCTCTTAACTAGAACATTTAATACATCGAGTTCAACCGGTTCAGCGTTAACGTTAAGTATTGAGAAAACGCTCGGGCTGGTCCTTCCTCCATCCCCAGTGATTAGTTCTTTCACATATAGTCCTCCTTGACACCTAATCCTCATTTCTACAGTGTTCTTTGACATCCTCTTTATCTTGGTCTCATATATGTGTTTTTCTCGCAACCTATCTGACCTTCGATGTAGCACCCTTGTAGGCGTATACTGACGTATAGTGGCGCCTGTAAGCTCCCTTTCAAGTTTAGTTATTTCCTCATCAGTTATATCCCTATCAAACCTTACAATAACCTTGTAAATCTTTTGAGCGCTCTCCATTCCCTTAAGCTTCCTAACCATTTCCCTGTTTGAAAATCTAAGATTTAAAACCTCAACCTTTCCCTTAGCATACTCGTTTATAGCCCTCTCAATATTTTTTAGATCAATATTTCTCCTTCTAGGTCTCTTAACCTCAATGATGAAGGGTCTTCCGCGTCCAAGCATGCGAGCGTCCCTATCCTCACGTCCAGCAGCATGGAAAGATGTTTCCTCACCTAGGGTCGCTTCAAGCACTGGCTTCGCAATTAGCTCTTCGACAGATTCAGGATACATTTTCCCAGTCCAGCCGCATATTTGACATCCCCTTCCTCGACATTTTCTGCAGATCCATTTAGATTGAGGCATATCTCGTATAAGCTTCCTGTATCTTCCGCTGATGAAAAGCGAGTTAACCTGCAATTCAATATCTTCAGTAAACGGATTCACGAGGACGACTATTTGAGGCTTCATATAATTAGCATCTTTCTTAAGTCTTTGAGAAAGATCCTTTCCAATAACCCTGCTAAACTCATTCTTTATGCCTTCACCATGCTGAACGCTGAATTCAGATTTAAATTCATCTTCACGTTCTTCAACCTCAAGTGGCAACTTAATGCCGACTAAAAAACTTTCATACTCGTAATCCGAAAGCATATTGAGGATCTTTTCAACTATGGGCTGCAAGTTCTCAAAGCGTCCTCCACATAGGAAGCACTTCTTCTCCTCACCAACCCTCCTTTTCATTTTTCTAAGTAGGTCCGATGCCATCTTAAATGAACCATGTGAAGCTAGGATCTTAAGCATCACCACCCCCTTCTTCTTCACATTTTTATCCCTTGACAGCGCTGCTTCATGGGCTCCCATGGCTAAAATTGTCTTTATTGATTTACCGCGCTCCCTATTATCCATGCCGAATCCTAAAAGAGCAAACTGCCTACCCAAACAAGCATCACATAGGGGATATCTCTCAAGCATTTTCAGGGATGCCTCAAGTATCCCTGTAAGATCTTCACTGTTAGGCTTATTCACGCTCTAAACGCCTCAATGCAATTACTCTTTTATATCTGCGTAATATCTACTAGAAAATGTTTCTGGTGGGCGATTTGAAGTTAGCGCGCTTCACATACTCCTATTCAGGTAAAGAATCGTACGGCGTAATTTTAGAGGCTGAAGGAGGAAAAATACTGGATCTGGCCAAATTTTCGGCCATGACAAATATTAATATTCCATCAAGCATTAGGAGCTTAATATCTAAAGGATTAAAAATTGAGAAAATATTTAGAAAATTAACTGAAAAATCTTCAGGAAGCGACATTAGAAGGGCAATGGTTGATTTTGAACACGTAATTTTAAAGGCTCCGATAATAAATCCACCAAAAATAGTCTGTCTAGGCTTAAATTATAAAGATCATGCTGAGGAAAGCGGTTCGCCTATTCCGAGGGAACCCATAATCTTTATGAAGCCTCGAACTGCAATAATAGGTCCAGAGGAGCATATAATTAAACCAGATTTTGTTCAACAGCTGGACTATGAGATTGAATTAGCCATAATAATAGGCAAAAGGGGAAGGGGCATCCCCATCTCTGAAGCCAGAAACTATATTTTCGGATACACTATTTTTAACGATGTGTCCGCGCGCGATATACAGTTTAAGGATGGGCAATGGACAAGAGGTAAGAGCTTCGATACATTCGCTCCAATTGGACCATACATAACAACAATCGAACAAATCAACGATCCAAATAACCTGCACATGGTCACCAAAGTTAATGGTGAAATTAGGCAGAATTCTTCAACAAAACTTATGATATTCAACGTCTATGAAATCGTGCATCACATAAGCCGAGTAATGACGCTTGAACCCTGCGACATAATCGCTACTGGAACACCATCCGGTGTAGCAGCGTTCATGAAGCCTGAACCAAAATTCCTAAAAAATGGCGATGTAATTGAGATGGAGATAGAAAATATTGGAATGCTGAGAAACATGGTCGTTGAGAGATAGTGAACTAAAAAATTATATAAAGAAGATTTTCAATATCATTCTTGGAATCGCCGCGGTAGCTCAGTTTGGGAGAGCACCCGGCTGAAGAGAAGAAGTGCTGAAATAATTGCGCTGAAACCGGGCTGTCGCCGGTTCAAGTCCGGCCCGCGGCACCATTAAATAGACTAGTGACAATTAAGAATTTAAGTCCTCATGTTTCTGGACGTATTCAAATCCAACCTCTATTAGTTCGAAGATTTATTTAGGTATTTTTTCGACCTACAGATATATTTTTCATTTTCAATGACTGTGAACCAATAGATCTCATGCTTAAGACGTTTGAAACTCGAAAGATAAAAATTGCTAGTTACCCCCGCCGATAGGCGGTATTATCGCTATAATATTCCCATCTTCAAGTTTGGTTTCTAGCCCCTTAAACATTCTTGAGTCTTTCCCATTTATTAAGAAGCGGACTGATGGATCAACTATTTTCTTGTCTCTGTCGCTATATAAATATCGATATGCTTCATCTCCATACTTCTGCGCAATTTTTTCAATAAAGTTTCTCAAAAGGCAATTATTCTCCAACTCAATTTCTTCCTCAGCAAGTCGAGTTAACTCGCGCAGAGTTGTAAAATATCTAACTTTAACCTTCAAATCTCTCCATCCGCCTCCCTGCAAGGTGAGTTTTACAGAAACATCTTTTATAATATCCCTATATTCTTAACGTTGACTGGTCTTAGATTAGACTTTATGCCTCTAACTATTGGCACTCAAAGGATGGCAGCAGAACTTTGATAATTCTTCAAAGTCTAAAAGATGCCTTCATGGTTAAGCCTATTTTTCTATTCTATCCGGTGAAGTGTAAATGTTGAAGCGTTTTCCTCTGGCGAAGCCTATAAGAGTTAAGCCGAAAGCCTCCGCCATCCTCACACCTATACTTGTAGGAGCTGATAGCGAAACTAGAATTGGTATCCCCATTTGAATAGCCTTAACAACGATTTCAGAAGTGAGCCTGCCGGTAGATGCAAGAAGTAACCTGCTAAAGTCTACGCCCTTAATTGCAGCTTCACCAATAATTTTATCAATAGCATTATGTCTGCCAATATCCTCAGCGAACGCTACAATTTTACTTTTCTCATCGATTAAGGCGGCTGCATGAGTCCCGCCGGAAGCTCTAAATACTGATGCCTTAGAATTCAATATTTCAACCGCTCTAAAGATAACTTCAGCATTAAATTTTATCTTGTTAAATCTTAGTTTTTGAGCAGCCTTTGATATGCGCAGTGGTAGATCGCCTCCGCCGCTGCAGAAAGTAGTTATTAATCTAGGCTTTCCCAGAGCAGCATTAAGAGATCTCTCTTCAGGCAATTCGACATGAATATTCTTTCCAGAAAACGTCATCTCCAAAATATCTTTCACTCCCTCTATTGCTCCCTCTGTTAAGAGATGCCCTATCACGAGCTCCCTTATTTGTGATGGAGTACAGTGAAAGACGATGTAGAGATTACCATTGATATATAAATTTATTATCTCCTCAACGGCAACAGCATCTTTCAAAATTTCAAAGTCTTCCCTAAACTGATTAAATCTTAAAATCTCACATTCAACAAGCATCTGCGGCTTTCCTCCTCACGAATCCATCTATTATAAAGAAGGAGAAAAATATTATTCTCCTCGACTTAAAGATCGGTTTTAATAAAATTAATCGCCTTCTTTTATGAGCGTTGAGTAGTCGAGAATCATAAGTTATCTATATACTTAGCGATGGTTCTCCACTCTACAATTCTAGTTTATGAAAGACCTAAAAATTCTAGGGTTAAAGTTCTTGCGAGTGAGAAGAGTTTATAACTATGTTATGTTTATAAGACTCAAATAGAAATAATTGACTAGGATCCTCCCCTAGGGATTAGAGTGGAACCCGATAAACGTAAGCCTAAGGCTTTAACGTTGCTTTCAGGCGGCCTAGATAGTCTACTTGCTACAAAAATAATTTTAGATCAGGGCGTAGACGTTGAAGCTGTTCACTTTGTAACGCCCTTCTGCAGATGCAGCTGCGATTCAATCAGCAGGTTCTCCAAAGAGTTTGGCATAAAGGTTCATGGGATCTTCTTGGGTCAAGAGTTTCTTGATATTATCGCTAATCCACGTTATGGTTATGGAAGCCAAATGAATCCATGCATAGATTGCCGGATACTTATGTTTAGAAAAGCTAAAGAGTTAGCTGAAGAGATAGGCGCCGACTTTCTTGTAACAGGCGAGGTTCTCGATGAGAGACCTTTTTCTCAGAGATTGAGGGCTATGCAGCTTATAGAGGAGGAGGCTGGGCTTAAGGGAAAAGTCCTAAGGCCACTATCGGCTAAACTGCTGTCCCTAACCGAAGCGGAGAAGAAGGGTTGGGTTAGTAGGGAAAGGCTATTCGCCATTAAGGGTAGAAGAAGAACGCAGCAGATTGAACTAGCCGCGAAGTATGGTATAAAGGATTATCCGAACCCATCGGGCGGATGCCTACTAACAGACCCAGCGTTCGCCCGCAGAGTCAGAGATCATCTAAGGCATGAGGGTAAATTAACGATTAAGGATGCAATCCTCTTAATGATTGGACGGCACTTTAGGATTAATGGAGTAAAAGTTATAGTTGGAAGAAATAAAAACGAGAACGATAGGCTGCTGACAATAGCTGAGCAATATCAGATGCCACACTTAACAGTTAAGGATTATAAGGGGCCAATCACTTTAATCGTAGGCGAAAGAGATCCGGGCATTATAGAGAAAGCTACCGCAATAACAGTGCGCTATTCAGACGCGCCGAAGAGCATTCCAGTAAGTGTGCTTTACAAGCATGCAGAGGAAAGGGGTGAGATAGCAGTGATAGCTATGGGAGACGAACAAATAAAACACTTTAGGATATAATTTAGGGGGATGAATACTTATGAATGCCCAGTTCAATTTAATGGAGAAGATTCAAAAGTTAAAGCGGGAGAAGAAAGCGGTTATATTGGCTCATAACTATCAGCGTCCAGAGATTCAGGATATAGCGGATTTTGTCGGCGACAGCCTAGAACTTTCTCTTTGTGCAGCACAAACAGATGCAAAGATCATAGTTTTCTGCGGCGTCAATTTTATGGCTGAAACCGCCGCTATTCTGAACTTAGATAAAAAAGTTTTATTACCTGACAGGAATGCTCTATGTCCAATGGCTTCAATGCTCCCAGCAGAATTGGTGAGACTTTATAAGCGAAAGTATCCCGAAGCAAAAATTGTTCTGTACATAAATAGTTTGGCGGAGGCTAAAGCCTATTGCGACGCTGTATGCACTTCAGCTAATGCTGCTGAAATTGTGAATAGAATGGATTCTGAGATCGCCCTTTTTGGTCCAGATGTGAACCTAGCTAAATATGCACAGATAAAAACTGGTAAGAAGATAATACCAATACCGCGATATGGCTTTTGTCCAGTGCATAAATTATTCAATAAAGATATTATTTTACGCTTAAGACAAGCATATCCAGATGCTGAGGTGATGGCTCATCCAGAATGCGATCCAAGCATTTGGGAAGTAGCGGATTTCGTTGGCAGCACATCAAGGATGTATGGAAGAGCATTAGCATCTAAGGCTAACCGGTTTATAGTTGCAACTGAAGTTGGATTACTACATAGATTAAAAAAAGATAAGAGTGCGGCAACGTTTGTACCGGCTTATGAAGAGGCTCTCTGCGTAAACATGAAGCTACACACGCTTGAAAAGGTCTACTTATGCCTAAGAGATGAAAAATATAAAATTAGGCTCCTACCAAAAATAATTTCAAAAGCACGCGAGCCAATAGAATTTATGCTAAAAATACGTGAAACGCAGAGATAAGAAAAGATTAAACTTATCTTATGCCGTTAGTTGATATCTTTTTACCTATATTGTTTTGGTAAGGTAAACAATCGTTTTTTATTTACGCTCTGCAGTCTTCTGTATAAATAGACATAGTTCACAGAATCTTAATGCGATTTTATCTGCATTAATTCTTCCTGAAGCTATTTCACTGGCTAATTCACTTGCAGCCGATTGGATTATAGGTAAAATCTCCTTAAATTCTTCTAGATCTCCGGCTCCACGCTTTAAGCGTAAATATTGGCTTATGGCCGCCTGAGTTGTTCCGAGTTTCTTAGCTACTTCAATTTGCGTTAGACCATACTTTTCAATAAGCTCTTTAGCTATATGGCATCTGATGATTGGAAGAAAACGACGTCCAATAGACTCGCATGGCAAATACATATTACTTCATTAAGATCAATATAACATGCTTATAAATTAAATTTTCGTAGCGAAAATAGATTCTGGCATCCCAAGCTCTCATGGAGAATCAAACTCTTTGCCTCACGGTATAATTTCGTAAGACAACCTAGACACTAAAAAGATCATCATCAGCGCTATAGCTTGACAGCATCTGAGCGATTTTTCAAAATGCTTATATTTATGTTTATAACGGAGTTATTTGGTGCTTGAATATGGGTGTTCGCCTTTGCTAAATCGATAAGCGTTCCATCTAAGGCATCTTGGCGTAAAAATTTTTTGTTGAGTGGCATAGAGTCTCTAATCGCATGTCATTTATCCCTGAAGTTTTCGGTTGGAGGTGCTAATGGTTGAGTGGGGGCCATGCTTTTTCCGGCAAACGCCTATTTGAGCGGTTCGCTGATGATTTAGCGCAGCTTAAAAGATTGAGTCC
This sequence comes from Candidatus Bathyarchaeota archaeon, assembly GCA_018396435.1. GTDB lineage: Archaea > Thermoproteota > Bathyarchaeia > Bathyarchaeales > DTEX01 > DTEX01. The sequence continues at coordinate 700 of JAGTRG010000003.1, read as the reverse complement.
ATATCCAATTAAGGAGGTTAAAGGGTTCGCCGAGGAAAGAAACATTACTATCTTTGTTAAGCTTGAGCATGACAATTGTAACCATATCGATCCGGTTAAGTCGATAAAGCGGAAGCCAGCTACCCTAATGGGCACCTTTGTATACGAATTTAATCCGCAGAAGAGTGTTTGGGTTTCCGCCTCCTCAGGGAACTTCGCCATAGAACTTGGCGTTTTAGCAGTTGAAATGGACCGGAAAATATTTGCTGTTTTGCCGCCTAGAACGCCTAATCAAAGGATTAAAACTTTAAGGAGCTTGGGTGTAAATGTTGTTAAAGTCTCTGAAGAGGAGTATGATCTCTGTCCAAGGGAGTTCACTGTTTTCATGGTTAGGGCGCTGGCGAACAGATACGATTATGTTGTGAACATAGATCAATATAATAGCGTCTTAAATCCATTATCGCATATGCTTTTTACAGCCAGAGAGATAGATGAGAGTGTTGGAGGGGACTTGACCCACATCTTCATTCCACTTGGCAGCACCGGAACCTTCGCTGGAATTTACGAATATTTCTCGAGGTTCCATCCAAAGGTTAAAATTGTCTGCGTTCAGCCGACTAGGATCCATCATATACCAGGCGTCCACAATGTTGTTGGCGAATGCAAGTGGAGCCCAGAAATAGTTGGGCGCTCAGATATGAAAATGATTAAGGTGATGACA
>JAGTRG010000029.1 GCA_018396435.1 Candidatus Bathyarchaeota archaeon | reverse complement strand
GTCAGGAAGCCTATTGATCATCGTGATTCTAAGCGTCAACCCGTTTGCCGATGGAAGTAACGGAGATGAAGAACCCTGATATAATATTGCAACCGACGAGACCATGATAGGATCCTCTCTTGGTGGATCTGTAACATTAAACTGCGCTTCGATAGACGCCATACTATTGTAATTCACATTGTCTTCAGTTCTCAGAGTGGCATCCACATTTATGCGTACAGTATAAGCTCTCCTTGAAGCGTCCACAGGTATGGAAATTCCGGAGAATACCGCTGTGAAACGCGCATTCACATCTACAGCGTTAACCCTCACTTTAGGATTGCTAATTATAAAACCGTTTGGAAGCACGGCTTCTAGGTCGGCTGAGCTGATCGCGCTTTCACCATGATTTTCCATTAGTATGTATAGGTTCGTGTTAACAGAACCTGGATAGGCAGCTGGCGATAAATAGGCGTCAACAACTCTGATCTGAACCTCTGGGTAGGGAGAAACTGTTATTGATATGCTGTGAACTTCATGGAGTAAGTCGAAATCTATGAGGTAAGTTATGTTCAAGTCTAAACTATATGCGCCAGCACTTAGTGAGCTGGATATGTCAAGATAATAATCGAAGGTTACATGGTCGCCCTTGCTAACGCTAAGAGATACCGAATCATTTAATGATCTTGCCGGAGCGCATGATCCGCTTCCAGCGCTGAATTCTATTCCTGGAACAGCTATACTTAGGCATCCGGTTACAGATCTAGCTGTTTCATTGCCTAAATATATAGCTTCAATTTTTAGGCTCACCCTTCTGCTTCCGGGATAAATTTTTGATGAACCGGATGAGGATCTAGATACGACATTAATTATATTGAAGTTACCGTCTTGAATGCAAGAACTCCTCAGCGGGATAAACAGCGATACATCCATTAATAAAAATGCTAAGATTAAAATTAAAGCGAGCTTTCTTTTTCCAGCGATCATGATATTAGCTCCTTGATTTTTAATTTTTTCATGAGCCTAAAAATCATTTTACATCATCTTACTAATAAGGGACTCGCTTGGATTAGGTTCATATGCTCCCACTATTGCACCATCCCTTATAACATATATATTTCTCATGCAGTTTGCAACTTCAGGATCATGGGTCACAACTATCACCGAATGTCCTTTCCTGTTCAAATTTAAGAAAGTCTCAATAATTATTTTGGCAGAGGCCCTGTCAAGATTTCCGGTAGGCTCATCAGCCAATACTATGGGCGGATTTCCCACAATGGCTCTGGCTATGGCGACTCTCTGTTGCTGTCCGCCTGAAAGCTGGTTTGGTTTTTTCTTTAACCACTCAGGTTCTCCCCCAGCTTTCAGCAGAGCCTCCCTAACCATTTCAGATCTTAAACTTCTTGGAATAGCCCTTGGAATCAAAGGTAACTCTATATTCTCAAAAACCGTTAGCCTATTAACCAAGTTAAATATTTGAAAAACGAAACCTAACTTAATATTTCTTAAGAAAGCGAGATCCTTATCGCTTAACTTTGAAGCATCTTTACCTTCAAAAAGTATTCTGCCGCTGGTTGGCCTATCGAGGAGCCCTAGCATGTTAAGTAGGGTTGTTTTCCCAGATCCTGAGGGTCCCATTATAGCGAGTAAATCGCCCTCGTAAACCTTAAAGCTTACATTTTTAAGGGCTACAGTAGATATCTCGCCAACCCTATATTCCTTATAGACATTAACGAGTTCTATGAGAATCTTCTTTGAGTTTTCCATTTTAAACACGCATATAGCTTAATATTAATGCTTGCTTTGCAAGGTTGCTAATACACTTTATATCAGTGTTTTAAATTATTTTTCCTTAGCTTTAGAATGATTACATTTGAAAGGTGCCCCTGATATGGAGAGTTCACTTGCCTATTCACTTCCGCCAGAGGTACGAAGCCTATATTATAAGCAGGGTTACAGACTCGTAGGCAAGCACTTTCATAGCGCTGTCAAAATATGCAGATGGACTAAAGAAAGCCTGAGATCCAATAGGGTTTGCTATAAGGAACTCTGGTATCCGCCAGTTGAAAGTCACAGATGTATGCAGATGACACCATATATTGGATGCAACTGCCACTGTTTATACTGCTGGAGAATACATTCGGGAGACCGTGAAGGACTTAACTGGAAAGAGTTTCCGCTAAGCCTAGAGGAATTTGATGAGCCTTCTGATATTATAGATGAGGCCATTGAGAAAAGGAGAGAGCTTCTCTCAGGGTGGAGGGGTAACCCAAGGGTTGATAAAAAGAAATTTGAGGAATCTCTGAAACCAACGATGATGACGATGAGTTTAACTGGTGAACCAACTCTTTATCCGAGAATATCAGAGTTGGTGGTTGAGGCTGAAAAGAGAGGCATGATAACATTTATAGTGAGTAATGGAACTATGCCGGAAGCGCTTGAAAGAATGTATGCGCTGCCCTTTCAGTTATATATCAGCGTTCCAGCGCCTGACAAGAATACCTATATGAAAGTTGCTAGGCCGCTCATTAAGGACGCTTGGGAGCGACTTAATGAAACTTTAGAGTTGCTTCCAAGTTTGGAAACGCGTAAAGTCTTAAGGTTCACTGTGATTAAAGGTTGGAATACTGCGAATATTGAAGGCTATGCGGGCATAGTTGAGAGGGCTAAGCCTGATTTTGTTGAGGTTAAGGCTTATGAATGGGTTGGTCAAAGCAGAAGGAGGTTATCTAGGGAGGCTATGCCCTATATAGGAGATATTGAGGGTTTCGCATGTAAACTGGCGAATTTAACCGGTTTTGTGATAAAGGGAATGTATGAGCCTAGCGGAGCTGTTCTTTTAGCAAGCTAGCATCAAACAATAATGGCAAGGTTATATTCTAAGCGTAAAGCGTAATAGGGCGAAGGAGAAATAATAATTTTTAGAATTGAAGATTAAATATAAAATCAACCTGGTCAGGTCGAATAAAATATTTCAACCAGGAGGTATTAATAGTGACCAGTAAAAAGAAGGTTCAGAAATACGAGGAGAAAATAAAGCAGGCTCTGGCTATCCTTGGGCAAGTCTCAGATGACAATACAACCCCAAGAAACATAAGGAGAACAGCTAAGGAGGCCATGGATATACTTCAATCAACCCAATATACTCTGGGGGTTAGAGCTTCAAACGCCATATCAGTTATAGATGAAATACTTCAGGATCCAAATATGCCGCCCTATACCCGCGTCAGGCTCTGGAACGTCATGAGTTTACTTGAAGGAATAAAAGATTAGAGGCTTCGCTACTTAAAAATGCTGGTGTTTTCATGCCTAGAGAATTAGTGGCAGTCTCCCCTAGAAAACCCATGCTAGTCAACTATGAAGAGCCGCCCCTTAAACCAGATCAGATACGTATTAAAAGCCGTTTTTCAGCCGAGAAGCATGGAACGACCCTCTTGATCTATAGGGGTTTATCTTCCTTCTCCGATAAGGCATTTGATCCCGAAATCGGACTCTTCTTTCCGAGGGAAATGCGTAGGGGATGGACCGTTTCTTTTCCAATTAAACTTGGCAATATGACCGTTGGCACAGTAGTAGAGGTTGGGGAAAGCGTTGAAAGATTTAAAGTCGGCGATAGGGTTTACGGTTACCTGCCAATAAGAGAGACGCATACCGTTAATGAGAAAGAAGTTAACCCAGCCCCAAGAGAGCTTAGTGACCAAGAGATCGTATGTATTGATCCAGCTACGGTTGCTCTAATGGCTGTTCGGGAGGGACATGTTAGGCTCGGTGATACCGTAGCAATATTTGGGCTGGGTGCAATAGGGCTTATAGCTGTTCAAATGGCTAAGCTCTCAGGTGCAATATCTGTGATAGGCGTTGAGCCGTTTGAGAAAAGGCGGAACCTGGCGGGAATATACGGGGCAGATGTGCTGATCAACCCCCGAACATGCGACGCTGGGCTAGAAATTAGAAGGGCAACTGAATGGAAGGGTGTAGACATATCTATAGAGACAAGCGGCTCCTACGAGGCTCTGCATCAAGCCATTAGGGGAACAAGGTATGGTGGAACAATAGTGCCAGTATCATGGTATCATGGCGATGCAAAGGGCTTAAATCTTGGTGAAGAGTGGCATTTCAACCGGCAGGTAATGGTTTCAGGCGCAAGGGTCGAAAGTGAACCATACAGAGATTACCCTCTTTGGAATAGAAAGCGGATTTATGAAACCGTTATAGAACTTTTCAGGCGAAAATATTTAAAAATTGATGGGGTTCTATCGCCCATAGTAAATTTTGAAGAAGCCCCTGAGGCATATAGGATGCTTGATGAGAGACCGGAAGAAACAATTAAGTTAGGCGTCAAATACGGAACAGATCTTTAAACTGTTAAATTTCTTTAATTTTTCATATAGTCTAGGAAAACTGCTGATTACAGCGGGAACTTATCGGGTCTCTTTCTCCCCTTTAAACTGTTAAATTTCCAGAGAATAAAAAGCCCTATAAAATTTTTAGGAAATAATTAAATTATGCTTTGAACCTAAATTATTATGGATAAATCGTAGAGGAATGAGCATATAATGCCTAAGCGTGAAGCAATGCTTTACGAACAGATTCAAGAAAATAAAGTCAGATGCAATCTTTGCGCTCGAAGATGCGTTATATCTAATGGCGGAATGGGTTTCTGTAACGTAAGAAAGAATGAGGATGGAAGGCTCTACTCGCTGAATTATGCTAAGGCTTGCGCAGCCAATATTGATCCAATAGGCAAGAAACCCCTATCACATTTCCATCCGGGAGCACTCGTCATGTCTATAGCGACTATTGGATGCAACTTCAGATGTCAATTCTGCGATAATTGGGCCATAAGCCAAGAAAGGGATATTTTGGGTAGAGATTTCATGCCTGACGAGGTTGTGAAGGCTACGCTGGAACATGGCTGCCAGGGCATAAGTTATACCTACACTGAACCAACAATCTTCTTTGAGTACGCTTATGATACGGCCGTAGAAGCCCATAAACATGGTTTATTTAACACATTTGTCACTAATGGATATATGACTCCTGAGGCTGTGAAAGCAATTGCCCCATATCTTGACGCTGCAACGGTCGACTTTAAAGGCGGGGGCGACCCGGAATTTTATAAGAAGTTCTCTATGGTTCCCTCCGTTGAGCCCATATATGAAGCCTTAAATGCAATGAGGACGCATGGCATACACATTGAAATAACAAATCTTGTTGTGCCGAAAATTGGTGATTCAATAGAGAAAATAAGGGAGCTGGCATCATGGATAAAAGATAATCTAGGTGAGGACACACCGTTTCATCTCTTAAGATTCCACCCGGATTACAAATTGACCAGCATACCGTCAACTGAGATTAAAACCTTAGAAAAAGCCTATGAAAGCGCAAGGGAAGCAGGCTTAGAATATGTTTACTTAGGCAATGTTCCAGGACATAAATATGAGGACACCTACTGCCCGAACTGTCAAGAGCTGCTTATAAAAAGATATGGTTTCGAGGTTATGAGATGGAACATTACCGGCGACATGCAATGTCCAAAATGCAGACATAAAATAGCCATTAAAGGAAGATTTCACAGAACAGGACTATCGTTCCCATATTCTATAATCTGATTAAAAAGACATTTGGAGCATAAAGCCTTAGTCTCTTCTCAATATGTCTTCAAATTGCAAATGCTGCTTCCAGCATTAAGAAGAGAAACATCAGTGCTGTTGCCGCAACGACTGCAAAGATCTCCACTAATTTTTTCAAGACATCTTTTTTCATGCGTCTTTCAATAATGAATATTGAACCTCCCAGGGTATGGGCGTATGCAAGTATTATTGTCAGAAGCCTTAAAAGGCTATCAGTGTGGATTCTTCTGGGTTCAGGAAGGATCTTAACGGTGGGGACTAGCATTTGATAGCCGCTTAGCAAATATATTGAGGCAAGCAAAAGTAAAGGTGGAGATGTAACTTCAACCATCAATATAGCTAACTTTACTAAGGTAGCTCTCTTAATCAACCGTTTACCCCCTCCTAGATGTTATATATTCACCTATGTCTTCAAAGGATTTGTAATAGGGTCTTTCCGGAACACCGAGGGGAATAATGTATAGCGGTTTTTCTTCCGGCTTAACACCGACAACGGTGGCCACCGAATCATCATAGAAAGCTCCGACAACGACGGCACCATAATTAAGAGCTGTAGCCATCAGATATATATTCTGGCCAGCATGCCCAGCTTCCATGGGGACATATCTGATCTGACCTCTCTCCCCATAAATCTTTGTAGTTCTCTCAAACACGGCGCAAATAATTATGGTGAGGGGCGCTTCACCCACCCATTCCTGCCCTAAGGCTGACTTCATGAGTTCACTACGGTAATCGCCCTTCTTAACCAGTAATAGGCTGTGGCTATGAGGCTCATACTTGTATACTCCCGCCTCGAGAAAACCATCCTTTATTGCGACTCCTTTCTCCCCAACCACGATGTATATTTCAAGGGGATATGTGGCGCCCGCACTGGGCGATGCCCTAAACCCCCGCTCAGGGTCAGTTATGCCATAAGCGGACCAAAGGATCATGGCAAGGCCGCCTATACTTACGGGGTCATCAGTATAATCTCTAATGCTTCTCCTCGATAATATTGCTTCCTCAACTGTTAGATTACTGACTTTCTGCGGTAGAGGGAGAAAAACTTTGTTCTCAGATACGAAAAATGTATCGTTGATCAGAGGGCGCTTTACAGGCAAAGTGATGTAGATCACATATAATATGATAGATAACACAAGAAGCAGCGATAGAAGCCATGCTGCTTTTTCAACTTTAATAACCATATTCACCTCTCCTCTCCCAGATTTTCTTTCAGTTTTCGTTCAATATAAGTTTATGTGAACATATTTAATTCATGAAAGATGCTGCTTCAATATTCAGAGCCATCGGAAATATTCCTAGCAGAATGTTTTCCTAAATTTTTAATAGACTCTCCTTCCCAATTTTTCTTGATGGTTTATGTGGCGTATTCTCAGAAAAGACGCTGTTGAAGTATTATACGATGAGGGGGCTAGGGCCAGCCTATCAAGATACTTCGCCGTTATGATGGATAGGAAGCCAGCTAAATTTATGATTGCTAAGAGAGTACCGGCTGAATTCGACGAGAACGATACGCTTGAAGACTTATGGGCTGAGCATGAGAAGATAACTGAAGAGTTTTATAAGCTTCAAGGCGAAATAGATTCTGGAAGAAGAAACCTGGAAGATATAAGTGTTCCAGAAAAGTCATATTTAGATCTCAAAATAAATATTGCAAATAAGATTTTGGAGCGCTGCCACTTCTGCAATAGGAGATGCGGGGTGAACCGGTTAAAAGGAGAGCTAGGCTACTGCAAATGCGGAAACCAGATAACTGTTTCCTCAATGTTTGAACATATAGGCGAGGAGCCCGAGCTTGTTCCATCCGGGACAATATTTACAATGGGGTGCACGATGAGATGCCTACACTGCCAGAACTGGACCATATGCATAACTGGAGATAGCTTGATTTTACTTTCTGATAGTACATTAACTGAGATCTCTAAGATTTTCGATGGCTTAGCCAGTGGTGAATTAAGAGAGATTTGTGGAAGCCTTTGTGCACCAACAAATTTAAACATTTTTTCAATCAATGAAAAAGCAAAGACTACCATAGATCTTTGCATGGGTGTGTCCAAGAGATTAGCTAATAACCTTATAGAGATAGTGACGCGGACTGGAAGAAAAATTTTGGTTACACCAAATCATTTATTATACACATGCCATAATGGACTTATTATTCCAGTTTCGGCCGAGAAATTAAGGAAAGGCGACTATGTAGCTGCTCTCAAGTTTATACCGGAGATTAAAGGCTTCTCGAATATTAACATCGGCAATCCTACGCCTAAAGTTTTCTATAGGGTGGCTCCGCCCGCTATTATTACATCAGAATTGTGTCAAGTTATTGGATACTTACTTGGCGATGGGCATTTCTATAAGTACAAGAGGAAGGGTCTCTACAATATAGTATTCACCAATACTAATCAATATTTAATAGAGGATTATGTCAACTGTTTTAAAAGAGCCTTTAGTTTAACACCAAAGGTGCTGAAGTACAAGGGAGTTTTTCGAGCCATAGTGAGATCTATTGATGTTTTCAACTTTCTAAGTGAGGTTGCTCCACAGCTGTTAGCTCGCTCGAAATTTAGGGAGGTCCCACCAATAATTATGCGAGCTAGCAATAATATGGTTTCATCATTTTTAAAGGGACTCTTCGATTGCGAGGCTACAGTCCATGGTAAGAATAGGGAAATCATGCTGTATTCGACGAGTGAGAGGTTGCTATTACAGGTGCAAACCCTGCTATGCCGCTACGGAATAATATCACAACTTCACTCAGTATCCCGTAAGAGAAAGGGGCGAGTTGAAAGGACATTTAAACTCTCAATTACGGGCGAAAATGTAAGTCGCTATAAGATTTTTGTGGGCTTCTCATCTCCTGAAAAGATCAAGAGGTTAGAAAAAGTATTGAAACTGAGAGCTTCTCCTAGGCAACATGTAGATGTCGTTCCAAATATTAGTGACCTATTAAGAGATATAAGAAGTAGATTACGGCTTACACAGCGTGACGTAAGATTAGTCTTGAAAGGATATAGTCACTTAGAATCCAAGAATAGACCGTTTCCAAGATTTAAACTTGAAAAAACAGTATCGTTCTTTGAGGATAGATTGAGAAATATCGAGATGTTATTCCAGAAACTTGCAGAGCCCACGTGGGATGCAATAAGGGAATGCATGGGGACGCTAAATATCTCTCAGCGGGAGTTGGCTGAGATGCTTAATGTCTCCCGTAGCCTAATAAAGTATTACATTAAGATGGGTAATGATGATCTATGCGCTAAAAAATTTCTGAATAAAGTTTCTGACGTAATAAGATTCTTATGCTCAGAAATCTTATCCGACAAAATATTGCTAGAAAATTTATTTAGGCTGAAGATACTAGTAAACGCCGATATTTTCTGGGATAAAGTGGAGAAAATATCTAAGTTAACTAGGGAAAAATGGGTTTTTGATATTAGAGCACAGAATACAAATAGGTTTATCGCAAATGGCTTACTTGTACATAATAGCCAGTGGTTCGAGAAGGGTGAGGTTTATGCGCCTAGGCGTTTGGCTTTGTCGGTTGAAAGTCTTCGCAAGAGTGGCTGTAGAAACGTCAATCTTGTTGGTGGTGAGCCTACCCCATGGCTGGAGCAGTGGCTTGAAACATTTAAGCATGTTAATATGAATGTTCCAGTTGTCTGGAATTCCAACTCGTATTATAGCGAGGAAACAGCTAGGATCCTAGCTGGCTTCGTCGATGTTTACCTCTTAGATTTTAAATATGGGCCTTTCGAATGCGCGAAAAGGATCTCAGATGCGCCTAATTATTGGGATGTCTGCGTCAGAAATCACCTTTATGGGAGTAGATATGGTGAACTTATAATACGAGTCCTAGTTCTGCCCAATCATCTTGAATGCTGCACGAAATATATCCTTGAATGGATAAGCAAAAATCTCGGTAAAGGTACAAGGACAAATGTAATGTTTCAGTATAGGCCTGAATGGAGAGCCTATGAAATACCGGAGCTACGTCGGAGATTAACATCTAAGGAGATGGAGCGCGCCATAGAGCTTGCTAGGGAGGCCGGATTAACTAACTTCATAACTTAACTTAAGTAGATAACGTGTGATTTAAGCGAATTTATAGTGAAAGAATCTCGGCAAGCCTATATCGACTTAAATCGATCTTCTTTTTCACTCTCCACGAGTAATCTAGATCGACTGATACCACTTTCTCCCCTCTTATGCCAACCATTCTCTTTCGTTCGCCAGTAGCCAGCAATTCAACAGCCTTGTTTCCAAATTGACATGCAAGCACCCGGCTGCGCGCAGTCGGCGCGCCTCCCCTCTGAATATGCCCCAGAACAGTTAGCCTCACTTCGTATCCTGTTTTTCTGGCTATATGCTCAGTTACTAGGCGGCTGTCGCCAGCTCCTTCAGCCATCACGATAATTTCAGATAGCTTCCCCTCTTCCCGATCCCTTTTTATCCTCTCATAAATCTTGTCTGAATCAAATTTTATTTCTGGGATGAGAATTATTTCGGCTCCTCCGGCTAAGCCAACTTCTAGGGCCAGAAGACCCCGCCGCCTACCCATAACTTCAACGACAAATATTCTTTCATGAGACGTCGCAGTATCTCTTATCTTATCTATCGCATCTAGAGCAACATTGACAGCGGTGTCAAAACCTATTGTTGTATCAGTTCCGGAAACATCATTATCAATCGTTGCTGGAACTCCAATCATGGATATGCCGCTGGCCTCATAAAGTCTGCTTGCACCTCTAAATGTTCCGTCCCCGCCTATAGCCACTAACCCGTCAACATCAATGCTTTTCAGAAATTCAGCAGCTTTGTTTATTCCTTCATCAGTCATCATTTCCTTACATCTAACGGTTCTAAGTATTGTCCCGCCGAGATTTATTATCCCGCTTACTGAACGCCTATCTAAAACTCGGCATCTTCCCTCGATAAGCCCAGCGTATCCTCTCTCAATCCCCACAACTTCGAGATTATGATAAATGGCTGAGCGTACAACTGCGCGTATAGCAGCATTCATTCCAGGGGCATCGCCGCCAGCCGTTACAACACCGATTCTCTTCACGGTTTTACTTCCTATTTTTGCATGAGCACAAAGTAAACATAGAATAGGTATGCTTTTTATTTAACGCTATCTTAATATGGGTTTCAGAATACGCATTGGTAAAGGTTGATCAATTTTTAGATTTCCATATTTAATATCTCTAATCATAGCCCTCAAGTCGTAGTCATAGTCTTTTTCACAGATGTCCATGAACCTCATAACTTGTTTAACACCATATGAAATAATCATTTTTATGCTTCTTCGCACTATCCCGCTTTTTATGCTCATCTCACTCCAGTCCTTAAATATGGTGTCTATCCACATGAAATTATGTTTCCAACATTTGAAAAGAAGCTCGGTGTGAGCCGGCGTTAAATCCTTCAATGTGAAAGACCTGGCTTTTTCGCTCAGACCTCCCGTTGCAACAAAGAATAACGGCACAATTATGCTCTTGAAAGGCCTTAATTTTTCAGTTAGGGAAATGGTTAGCTCAACGTCCTCTATTTCCTCGCCTGGAAGCCCTAAAATCAGCGTTGCGCATGGCAGCCAATTATTTTCACTTAATATTTCAAAGGCTCTTATAACAATGTCCGGCCAATCCCTCGGAGAATAGGGCTTACATTTACCTTTCATATGTTTCTCAATCATTTTCGGGCTGCCCGTTTCAATCCCAGTCTGCCCGCCAAGCCAATGTCTACTGTCAAGATTAAGGATCCCAGATATTGCTTCAACCAAATCCGGTGCACTTACAACTGATGCTAAGGCGAAGTGGCTTATTCCAACATTTTTTACACCAGGATATCTTTTGGCGCTTTTAAAAAGTTCGATGACGGCTTGCCTATTTATCTCTAAACCCTTAGCCTTGTATCTTAACACATCCTCGGCGTGAAATATTGGTTGTCTTCCAGCCCTTAAATTAACCTCAACCTCTTTTAGTATATGGTCAATTGTTAAGCACCGGAAGCGCTGAAGCGTTGGAACACAGAAATCGCATCCGCGCCCGCATCCCCTAGCAATCTCTATTATGCCATCAATGGTTGCCCCCCTAATGATCGGTATCTCGTTCTCCTCAACAACCTCGCCATAAACCACGCTTGGCAGCTTTTCACCGTTCACTGCCTTCTCAAATAATGGTCCAACTATTCTCTCTCCTTCCCCAATAACAACGGTGTCTATACCTAGCTCCCTTCTAACATCTTCATCTTCAAGCTGCCATGCACCTGCACCGCCGACTATTATTTTAGGCTTGTATTTTTTGACAGATGGATGATTTAGAATTTCACGGAATTTAATTGCCATATAGGCTTCTCCGCCGAAAATTTCGGTGAACGTCGTTGTCGCCGGACCCATACCTAATGGGTCATTCTCAGTTATCCCTAGAACTTTGGTTTCCGGACCGATAACCTTACCTAAATATTCTGGGTGGGCGACTACGACATCCTCCCCCTTAAAACCATACTCCAGCAGGGCAGCCTCAATTTTCCTAGTTCCGTTAGGCGCTACAATGGCGGATCCGTCCTCATTAGCCTCCACTGGTGGACAGAATATTCTGAAGTAAAGGCTGTCTGGAACTAAACCCTTAGGTACGCATGCACTGAAGCCTAGGAATATTGCTCCGCCATATTCACTCATTAATGTTCTGTCGGCTGTTAAAACCACTAATCGCCCCATATGGTTCGCCATAAGATGCTTAATTAGTCGGAGACCGCATACTATAAAAAATCAAAAACAATATTTAAATCTTACAGCCCCTATTAACTAAATAACCTTAAAATATAGCGCATTCAATGTTGGAGTCTAAAAATGAACGCATTAAATAAGCTGTTTAATAATAGCGAAAGTTTTCAGGAGGAAAATCTCAAAAAGTACATTCAGGCGGGCAAAATAGCTGCTAAGGTTAGGGAGGAAATAAAGAGAGCGGTTAAAGAAGGTATGCCGCTCATCGAAGTCTGCGAGACTGTTGAGGGAAGAATTAGAGATTTAGGTGGAAAACCAGCGTTTCCATGTAATGTTTCAGTGAACGAGGTTGCGGCACATTACACTTCCCCACCTAATGATGGGAGGAGGATACCGGAAAAAGCCATAGTTAAAATTGATATTGGCGTGCATGTAGATGGCTATATTGCTGACACCGCCACAACAGTGTGTTTTAGCCCAGAGTATGAAGGTATGGTTTATGCTGCGGAAAAAGCGCTTGAAGCAGCCATAAACATCGTGCGCCCGGGAATATCAATTTCAAAGGTTAGCTCTGAAATTCAAGTGGCAATTGAGCGATATGGCTTTAAGCCGATATCAAATCTAACTGGGCATCAAATTGGCCGCTATATTATTCATGCTGGTAAATCTATACCGAACATATCCCACTTTTCTCTAGAGAAAATCGCTTCGGGATGCGTCTACGCAATTGAACCCTTCGTTACGCTTAATGATGCCATTGGAATAGTTAAGGACAGCCCAGAGAGATACATCTTCAGGCTTGTGAAATATAAGTTTGCTCAAAAGCAAACTGAAATTAGGAATCTACTAAATTTTATTAATGAAAACTTTAAAACCCTGCCCTTCGCCGAGAGATGGTTAATACGGGGCCTAAGGCGAGAAGAAGCATATAAACGGGCTTTCTCAGAGCTTATATCGCAAAAATATATAATGTCATATCCAGTTTTCATAGAAGCAAGCCTAAAACCAGTTGCTCAAGCTGAGCATACGATTTTCGTAGGTGACAAAGACATTATTGTGATAACTTAGCAATTTGTCAATCATAAAATGCGCTTAATCTTTCTCTTTCGATTCTCTGAAAATTGAGTGTATAATGAGTGTTCCGCCACATTTTGGACATGCTCCAGCGTCTCTTAGTATATAATCTCCCTTCTCAAACTCCCTCAAATTTTTATAGTCGCATTTTAAGCACTGTATTACAGTTGAAACTTTAAGTGTTTCAAAGCCTAAACTTATCGATCTTCTTCTTATTTGAATAAACATGTATATGGCTAGGAAGAATGCGCTTGCGCTTAAAGTTATATTTATTATCTCAAGCTTTCCCTGAACTAGGTACGCTTCTATGGCTAACAGAAGAGCTGCCAATGACATGATAAGCATGAAGATGATGACTGACATAAAAAATATAGGGGTTCTTCTCGGCTCCCTTTCACCCATATGTAACCCACCAATTTACTGAGCTATTCCAATAGTATTTCCTATCCCAGCGATTATAACAATATCTCCCTCCTTGGTGCTTTCACGGATAATTCGCTTAATCCTATCTATTGCTTCCTCCACACCATCAACTATTTCCTTTCTCATGGTGGAAACAACATCTTCTATACTCTCTTTTATGAGAATTGCGCTCAGCGGAACCTTATATTTTGTGGCTACCTCCTCAACTTTATACTTATCAACTCCAGGCCCACCTATCGCTACTCCAACCCCTTCAGCCACCTCGCCTGCCTTCTCACCTTCAAGCTTTTGAGCTGCATCAATTATTATGATTAGGGCAACTTTTCCTTCTTCCTCTTCAAGTATTTGCTTTATGGCTTCACCTGGCTTGCCAACGTTTCCACCCGGACCTTTAGCCTTTATCACATATGCCTTCCGCCCCTCTATTTGTGTTTCACTTACAATAGTGTCTTGAGCTATCAGCTTTTTCTCGTTACCGTGCATCAGCCTCGCGGCGACGAGGGCTCCTGCCCCATCACCTATTGGCTGACCTAAAGTAAATGCTTTCAAGGCGTTTGCAAAAGCTTCAGACTCCCTCATTATTAACGGAAGAAGCATTTGAATCTGTAGAATTACATAGAAGCTTAATGTTTTCTTCCCCATCAAATAATAATGCCTGACAACTTTATACACATGGTTTAATGCCAGCGCAGCTTCCAACACGTTTGTCAAATTATTTATTTGCGTTTCGTCAGCTTGAGGCGCCATCTGCCTCACTTCCTCCTTTAGCCTAAAGTCTCTAACGTCTATTATATGCTCCAACCTTCTAATTATGCCAGTTGGATCCAGGCTGACTGGTTCTATGTCCACATGCTCCAGTAAACGGTCAACCCTGGGCGTCGGGTCCTCAGCAGGTTTACCTATCTCCTTAATTGTTGAAATAACTGTCTGTCGCCCCCTGTCTCTCATGTTCTTAAGTCTGGAAAGGGACCCCTCAATTTCTTTGAGCGTCAGTATCGTCTGAATCTTTTGCCCATAAATCCAAATAATTATAAAGGCCAGAATCCAAATTAGCTGGAAGAGCCAATCTGTGGAAACTTGAAGGGTTACCTGCATATCAATCGCTGTTTCCATACTTATCAGGTGGATGCGATCCCCTAAAAAAGTGGAGGAGCTCAGTAATAAATCTTAAGTGAAAAAGGGCAATTCATTAATAAAATATTATTTAACAAATGGCGAGTTTCAGCGAGTTTCCAACTGTTATCTTTCGTATCTTTTTTCTCTTTCTATTTTACGCATTTTACTACGCCACTCACCTTTACTCTGCGTTTTTATGCTTGATTTAGAATGATACTGAGCGGTGCTGATGGAACGATACTGATTTATGTTCCTATAGAACGTCTGATAGTCTATTTTGTTTTGCTGAAGAGCAATTATATTTTGATTCAAGTATTTTCTAACATCAGGGTCAGAAGCCCTATCATAGGCTTCCGAATATGCGAGATAAGCTGCGTGAAATTGAAAGTTAGATGAACCCTCTATAATGACTTTTCTTTCTAAATCCAATCTATCCTTCTCAGATTCTTCACTCATAGTCCTTTAAACGTTTCAGCGATCTTACTTTTAACTTTATCGGTGAGGGAAGCCACTTTACATCAGTTCCAGATGCCAAATAGTTTTCGCCTTCTTAAATTACAGGATACACTTAAGTAACGCCTTAATGATTTTACTTTTAAGCCAGAAGCAACGCTTAATTGAGCATTACATAAAGCATAGGCTGGTGTACTTGAATATATGATTGAATTTGAAGTGCGTGAAAAGGATCTCCTGGCCAGAATAGGGAGGTTTAGAACAAAAAGTGGAACGATTGAAACACCGATCTTTCTTCCAGTAATAAATCCGGCCAGGGAAATTATAGAGCCCAGAGAACTTTGGGATCTCTTTAGTTGCAGCGCCCTGATAACAAATGCGTACATCGTAAAGAAGCATTTCGGTGAAAGGGCAAAAGAGGAGGGAATCCATAGGATACTTGATTTTCCGGGCGTGGTGATGACGGATTCCGGCGCATATCAGATTCTGGCTTACGGAAGCGTAGAAGTAACTAACGAGGAGATCATAAGATACCAAGAGGAAATAGATGCGGATATCGCAACGATTCTTGATGTGCCGACTGGCTGGGGTGTCTCGGCGGATCACGCAAAAAATACCGTTGATGAAACATTGAGGAGAGCTAAAGAATTGGAGAGCCTTAGAAAACGCACGGATATAGCTTGGGTCGGTCCAATTCAAGGAGGCTGCTACCTTGATCTTGTAGCCTACTCGGCTAGAGAGGTCGGGAATCTTCCATTTAATATTCATGCTTTAGGCAGCCCAACACCTATCATGGAGCAATATCTATTTACGATTCTTGTTGATATGGTGCTCACCGCGAAAATGAATGCTCCAGTAAACCGTCCATTTCACCTTTTTGGAGCTGGACACCCGCTTATCTTTTCATTAGCAGTCGCCCTTGGATGCGACATTTTCGATTCAGCTGCCTATTCGCTGTTCGCTAGGGAGAACCGCTACTT